>NZ_JALKFU020000867.1 GCF_023242965.2 Frankia sp. AgKG'84/4 | reverse complement strand
GCACCGGCCACCGCACCCTGCGCCGGGGGCGCCCCGGACGCCGGTGGCGGTCCCGCCGGTGCCAGTTTCGGTGCCGGCGCTGCCCCGCACGCCCGCCCTCGGCCGTGGAGCACCGTCGAGGCGGCCTTCCTCGAGGTCACCCGGCCGGACATCGCCGAGGGGTACGCGAACCTCGCCGACGCCGGCTGCACCGAGATCGTCGTCTACCCGTTCTTCCTGTTCGACGGCAACCACACCCACCGCGACATCCCGGCCGCGCTGGAGGAAGCCCGCCAGCGCCATCCCACCACCCGGTGGATCCTCTCGGAGCCGCTCGGCCTGCACGCCTGCGTTATCGAGGCGGTCCGCGCCCGCCTCGACGACACCCTGCGCGGCCTCGTCCACGCCGCCGACACCTCCGCCTAGCCCGAACCCGCGCTCGGCCCGGACCGCGGCTGGCGGAGGCCCTCACCTCAATCGGCTGGAACCGCGGTCAGGCCGGGCCGCGGGTGGCCCGGTTGGCGGTGACGAAGTCGGCGACGGCAGCGGCGAGCGGGCGCACCCCGGGTTCCGCGGGGACGATGTCCACCCGCAGGCCAGCGGCCTCGCACGCCTCGGCGCTGCGCCGCCCCATCGCGGCGACGAGCAGGTCGGGGGGCAGCGGGCCGTACAGCTCGGCGGTGCCGCGCGCCGCGGTGGAGGACGCGAGGGCGGCGACGTCGAAGTCGCCGTGGCGCAGTTCGTCGGCGATCCGCGGGTCGGGCTCGGCGGTCATGTCGGTCAGCAGCGCCACCCGCCGCACCGACCAGTCTCCGCTCGTCGGCGCCTCGGCCGCGCCAGCGACGAGCACCCGCCCGTCCGACCGGGGACTGCCGACGGCCAGCCCGGCGCGGGTGACGGAGGCCAGGCCGAGCGCGTCC
>NZ_JALKFU020000866.1 GCF_023242965.2 Frankia sp. AgKG'84/4 | reverse complement strand
GATCCGGCCCGCCGCTGAGGCCGCGGCCAGAGGGGGGCCGCGGCTACGGTCCGCAGGCGCGGGCCGCCGTTGCCCTACCGGAACGGTGCGAGGCAGTCGACACTGGCATGCACCGCGGAGCCGATGCTGAGCACCGCGAGCATCAGGCTCCCAACGGCGATGGGGACCGGAATCCGGGCAGGGCGCGGCGGGCCTTCGAGCAGTGCGGAGATCCGTTCCGCGACGCCGCCGCCGTGGTTGAGCCCGGTCACGCTCACACTCGACCGCGCGTCCGTCGCCGTCGCCGGCTGCGGGGCGCGCAGGGTCGCCAACGCCGCCTTCCCGAGCGCCCGGGCGAGCACGACCCGCTGTCCGGTGGTGCGCACGGAGCGTTCGTCGGCCCATCGCTCGCAGGCCGCCTCGACCAGCTCCGGGAGGTGCCGCAGGAGCGGGTCGACGGCCGCACAGCAGTCGACCACCATGCGCAGCCAGTGATGGCGGCCCGTGAGATGGGCCTGTTCGTGGGCGAGAACGGCTGCCCGCTCGTCGGCCTCCAGGCACGCCAGCATGGCGGTGGTGACCACGACGCGCCCATCGGTCACTCCGCCGACCGCATAGGCATCCGGCAGCCGGTGCGCCACGATGTGGACCCGCCCGCCCGGTAGTCGGCGGACCATCCGTTCCGCCCGAACCAGGTCGCGGGCCAGCCGGGCGAGGACCATCGCCAGGGTGAGCACGGCGACCACCGTGGCGCCGGCCGCGACCGCGCCCACCGTCGACGGGAGCAGGTCGACGGCTGGTCGGACCGGGACGCGCAGGTCAAGGCCGCGGGCGAGGCCGGGCAGTCGCTGGGCGAGGGTGGTCGCCAGCAGCGCCAGGGACCACAACCAGCCGACGGCCGCCAGCACGGCGCCGCCGGTC
>NZ_JALKFU020000865.1 GCF_023242965.2 Frankia sp. AgKG'84/4 | reverse complement strand
CAAATACGGTGACAGAAGGGACGGCTTCCCACGCTGAGGGATATTTTACGAGAGCAAGTGTGGATGCTGCGCATGCGGAAGGCAGCTTCTCACTTGCCTCGGGTGTTGCTTCCCATGCTGAAGGTTTTCAAACGAATTCGGGAGGCGATGCGTCGCATGCGGAAGGTTCAAATACAGTGGCGGAAGGTGCAGCTTCCCATGCTGAAGGGTTTATGACTCTGGCAAGTGCGGATATATCCCATGCAGAAGGCAGTTTTACCTTCGCCTCTGCCTACGCTTCCCATGCGGAAGGCTCGAACACGCAAGCCTTGAACTTGTATGCCCATGCTGAGGGAAATCTTACGACCGCCACGGGCATTGCGTCCCATTCAGAGGGTGAGAACTCTGTCGCCAGCGGACTCGTATCTCATGCGGAAGGACAGGGTACGATGGCCGGGGGAGAATCTTCCCATTCCGAAGGTGACCAGACGATAGCAAACGGAAGAGGATCTCATGCGGAAGGAAACTTTACAGTGGCTAGTGGCATTTTTGCCCATGCTGAGGGACAGCGCACGCTCGCTTCCGGCGATCTTTCCCATGCTGAAGGAAATCAGACGCAAGCGACCGGCCAAAACTCCCATGCCGAAGGCGCTCTAAACATTGCGAGCGGTTTCACTTCCCACGCGGAGGGAGTGAACACTGTTGCTTCCGGATTTTTCTCCCACACGGAAGGGCAATCGACGGATGCAAACTTTTTGGAAGGCGTTCATATCATGGGAAAATTCGGGACGGCAAACGAGCTGCCATATTCGTGGTATCTTGCTAATGGTACGGATTCCCAGACTCCGGGGCTGGCTGCAAAAATATTAAGCGACGGGAACGTGAAAATCGACGGAACCGTTTCCACACCGGCTGCAGATTATGC
>NZ_JALKFU020000864.1 GCF_023242965.2 Frankia sp. AgKG'84/4 | reverse complement strand
CTCCACAGCAGGTCGCTCACCCGCGGCAGCGGCCTGCCGGCCCACACCGCGCGCCGGTTCCGGGGCGGCGAGGTCGGCTGCCTGCCCGCCGCTGCCCGCACCCCCCGTGCCCGGTCGCCGGCGGGCGTCGCCGTCCGCGTCCTGGCCGTCCTGGCCGTCCTGGCCGTCCTGGACTTCCTGGACTTCCTGGACTTCCTGGACTTCCTCGCCCGCAGCGAGAATGCCCAGAGGTGGCGTGCTCGGGGCCGGCGAGCCCAGGGCCGGTGACACCAGGGCCGGTGACACCAGGGCCGGTGAACTCGCCGCCGTCGTCCCGATGGGCTGGGCGCCGGTGTCCGGCGGGGTGGCGGCGTTCTCGGCGGGTCGGCGCCGGGTCCGCGCGCGGCGACGAAGCGCGCGGTCCAGACCGCGGTCGAGGGGGGCGGCGTCCGCGTGGACACCGAGTTCGGGCGCCGTCACCTGTCCGATCGGGTCGATCTCAAGCCTCCACCGCGTCATCCCGAGCCGGCCGACGATGAGAATCCGCAGCTCGGGACGCTGTTGGACGAGCCGCTCCAGTCGTGGCAGCTCGTCGTCGTCGAAACCGGCACACACCAGCACGGTCAGCCCGCCGGTCGGCCGGGTGCTCAGGTCGCTCGTCCGCTGGGGTGCGCGGTCCGGGGTCAGCGGACCGTCGAGCAGATCGAGTGCTTCGCGCAGCGACGGTCCGCGGTAACCGGGCAGGAGTCCCGCCGTGACCGACAACCGCACGCCGCCCACCGTGGTGAGGCCGGCGGCGAGCTGCGCGGCGATCGCCGCGGCGAGTCGACGCGCCCGTGCGGGCGGCCCCTCGATGGTCCCGACCGCCGGGAGCGCGGCGAGGTCCAGCAGGGCCAGGGCACTGCCCCCGCCCGCGACGAGCCCCACCGC
>NZ_JALKFU020000863.1 GCF_023242965.2 Frankia sp. AgKG'84/4 | reverse complement strand
GGCCGGAGGTTCGGTGGGCGGGCTCATCGGGCCCACGGTAGGGCGGCGTGCAGGCGGAACTCGCCGTCGGTGTGCTGATGGTCGAGGTGGCCGCCGGCGAGGCGGACACGTTCGGTCAGGCCGACCAGGCCCAGGCCGCTGCCCGTGGAGGTGCGCGCTGGCGCCGCGCCGGGTGGGGTCGGGTTGACCACGTCGATGAGCAGCGCCGCGCCGGGAGCGCCGCGGACGCTCAGGCGCACCGGTGCGCCGGTGGCGTGACGGTGGGCGTTGGTGAGGGCTTCCTGCACGACCCGGTAGGCGGCGCGGCCGACCTGCGGCGGGGGCGGTGGCGCCTCGGGCAGGGTGCTGGTGTGGGTGACGGCGGTGCCGGCGGCGCGGGTGCGTTCGAGCAGCGCGGGCAGGTCCGCGAGGGTCGGCAGCGGCGTCTGGTTGTCGCCGGGATCGTCCTCGCGTAGCACGGTGATGACGGCGCGTAGTTCCTGCAGTGCCTCGTGCACGCTCACGCGGATCACTCCGGCGGCGACGGCGAGCTGTTCCGGGGGGGCGTCGGGGCGGTATTCGACGGCGCCGGCGTGGGTGGCGAGCAGCGTCAGCCGGTGGGCGAGGACGTCGTGCATCTCCCGGGCCAGGCGGGTGCGTTCGCCGGCGCGGGCCTCGGCGACGCGGCGGCCCTGTTCGGCTTCGGCGCGCCGGGCGCGTTCCCGCAGGGACGCGAGCAGCGCCTGGCGGGCGCGGATCAGCGCCCCCCAGCCGAGCAGCGCGCCGTGGGCGGCGAGGACGACGATGATCCACCACACCAGTGGTAGTCCGCCGACGGGTCGGATCAGCCCGCGGGCGAGGTGTGCGGCGATCCCGGCGGCGGCGACGGCGAGGGCCACGGGCAGGCGCCGCCGCGCGGAGACGTGCAGCAG
>NZ_JALKFU020000862.1 GCF_023242965.2 Frankia sp. AgKG'84/4 | reverse complement strand
GCGGGTGGGTCCGCCGGCCGGGCGGCGTCCGGTGGGGCGCGATCGCGCGCCCGCCCGGCGTCCGGCCGAGGCCGGTCCCCGGCCCGCTCGGCATCGTCGCGGGAGAACCGGACACCGCTGAGCCTGCGGGTCGGCCGGGCGGTCGTGCGGGTCGTCTACCGGGCGTGGATGTCGGCGGCGACCCTGCTGGGGACGATGCTGCGCCGCACCGGGCGCGGCGCTCGCGGCCTGCGCATCGATCCGGCCCATCGGCGCGACGGGCTGGGCCTGGCCGCCTTCGGCGGGGCGTTGCTCTCCGCCGTGGCGGTGTGGTTCTCCGCGGGTGGCCCGGTCGGCCGGTTCGTGGCAGCCGTGCTCGAGGTGTGCGTCGGCGTCGGCGCGTGGTCGTTGCCGTTGTTCGGTTTCGGGGCGGCCTGGCGCCTGGTGCGCTCGCCGACCGACCCGGACAGCCGTGGTCGCGTGGTGATCGGCTGGGCGGCGCTCGCCGTCGGTGTCCTCGGCGTGCTGCACATCGCCCGCGGGCTGCCCGACCTTGGCGACGGCCTGGCCGAGGTGCGCGGCGCCGGGGGCCTCGTCGGCCTCATCGGTGGCCTGCCGCTGGCCAGCGCGGTGACGCGCTACCTCGCCGTGCCATTGCTGCTGCTGCTCTCGGCCTTCGGCGTCCTGGTGATCACCGCCACGCCGATCCGGCAGGTCCCCGAGCGGATGATCGCCCTGTTCGACCGCCTCACCGTCGGCGTGCGCGACGGGGACTACGACGAGGACGCGCTCGTCGACGACGACTACGACGAGGCCGACTACGGCGACGTGGCAGGAGCGCTGGCCGTACCGGCCGGCGGCGCGGGCGCGGCGGGCACCGACGAGGTGTACGACCTCGAGGCCGATCGGCCCGCCCGCGCGCGGCGCCGGTC
>NZ_JALKFU020000861.1 GCF_023242965.2 Frankia sp. AgKG'84/4 | reverse complement strand
ACGTCGGCCCCGGCGCGGGCGCCGCGCCCGGCAGGCGCACCTCCCGCACACCGCGCACCTCGCAGCGCTCGAACCGCGGCTCGGCGTTCTCGGCGAGACTCAGATCCGTCTCGCAGTCCAGGATGCGGCAGCCCACGAGGCGCGGCACGGCGCCCGCCCCCACGTGCACGCCGGGGAAACCGGACCCGGCGATCTCGCAGTCCTCGAACACCCCGCCGCCGCCGTCCCCGACGAACAGGCCGTTCTTACCCGCCCGCAACAGCCGGGTCGAGCGGACCGTGGGGTTCGCCCCGGTCCAGATCACCAGCGCCGAGGCGCCCGTGTCGGCCAGCTCACACCCGGCGATGCTGGCCCGAGCCTCACGCGCCAGCACCACGCCGGCCGTCCCGGTCCGGGAGACCCGGCAGTCCCGCAGCGTCGCCTCGGCCTGGGCGCCGATCTGCACGCCCGCGCCGGAACCGCCCGTGATCCGGCAGTCGGTGCACTCGGCCGAGGTGCCGGGTGCCACGGTGAGCCCGCAGGCGTTGCCGTCGAGGTCGCAGTCGGCGGCGTGGAGTGTCGCCGTGCCGTCCGTCTGGATGCCGGACATCGCACTACCGCTGATCGTGACGGACCGCAGCCGCGCGCTGGCCGCGCCGGCGACGTGCAGGCCATGCTCGGGTGTCCCCCGCAGCCGGGTGTCGCACAGCTCACCGTCCGCGTCCGCGCCGACGTGGACGTTGCTGTAGGCGCTGTTCTCGACGGTGACACCAGTCAGGACGGCCCGCGCCGCGTCGGTGACGAACACACCGTTCGCCGCGCTGGCGCGCACCGCTCCCCCGGCGGCGCGCAGCGACGCCTCGCCGCGGGCGACCAGCCCACTGGTGCCCGCCTCGTCGACATCGCAGTCGTTGAGGCGCAGCACGGCGTCGC
>NZ_JALKFU020000860.1 GCF_023242965.2 Frankia sp. AgKG'84/4 | reverse complement strand
GGCCCTGTCCGGCGCGGCGGTGCTCCTCGACCTCGCCCGCGGCCTCGCCGTGATCCCGGCGCTGGTCGACCTCGTCCCGTTCACGGTCCTGCTCGCCACCCGCCAGCACTTCCACGCCGCCGGCGACCCGCGGACCCGCTGGCGGGCGCTCGGCGCCCTGGCGGCGCTCGGCGCCGCGGACCTTCTCATCGGCCTGACGCTGATCCGCTTCCGCCACGGCCGCGGTGGCGCGACCGACCAGGTCCTGCACATCCTCGCCGGGCTGATCGGCATCAGCGGCCCCGTCCGGTTCGGGCCCGGCGACGGCAACCTCGTCGCCTCGGTGCTGCTCGCGCTCGGCGTCGTCACCGTCGGCGTCACCGGCTACCTGGCGCTGCGTCCCGCCCGCCCGGTCGCCGCGCTCGCCGGCGACGACTGCGCCCGGCTGCGCGCCCTGCTGACCCGCCACGGCGGTCGGGACTCGCTCAGCTACGCCGCCCTGCGCCGGGACAACAGCGTGCTCTGGTCCCCGACGGGCAAGGCCGCGATCACCTACCGGGTCGTCGGCGGGGTCGCGCTGGCCTGCGGCGACCCGATCGGCGACCCGGAGGCCTGGCCCGGCGTCATCGGCCCGTTCCTGGAGCTCGCCGCCGCCCACGCCTGGGTGCCCGCCGCCGTCGGCTGCGGACCCGACGGCGGCCGCGCCTGGCAGCGCGCCGGCCTGCGGGTCCTCGAACTCGGCGACGAGGCGGTCGTGTGCCCCGGCGAGTTCTGCCTCGACAGCCCGCCGATGCACGGCGTGCGCCAGGCCGTCGACCAGGTCGAACGCGCCGGCCACACCGCGCGGATCGACCGCATCGGCGACCTCACCGACGACGATCGCGCCACCCTCGCCGAGCGGGCGTCCGCCTGGCGCGCCCGCGGCGCCATCCGCGGC
>NZ_JALKFU020000859.1 GCF_023242965.2 Frankia sp. AgKG'84/4 | reverse complement strand
GGGGGGGGGGGTGGGGGGGGCCGTGGAGGACAGGGCGGTGTTCCGCCCCGAGAAGACCCCCCCGGGCGGCGGGCGGGGCCCCCCCGCCCGCGCCCGCGCCCCCCCACCGACCCCCGAGCGGCCCGCCTGACCGCTCACCGCGACGGGCGCGGATCCGATCATGGTCGGCGTCGCGGCCGACCGTAACCGTTCGTACCTCCGCTGTGGCCGGCGTCCTCGCGTGCGGCCGTGGCCAGCGCGCGCCCGGTCCCGTCCCGACGCCCCGGCGTCCCGCGGCGCTGGTCCCACCGACCCACGTCATCGACCCACGTCACCGACCCGTGCCACCGACCGATGTCACCGACCCGTGCCACCGACCGATGTCGCCGACCCGTGCCACCGACCCGTGCCACCGACCCGTGCCACCGACCCGTGCCCACCAGCTGGGCAACCGGCCACGCCGCCCAACCGTGTCAGCGACAGCGCGACCGACCCGTGGCGCCGACCAGGCGCCGACCCGCGCCGTCGCGGTCGGACCTCCCTGATCCCCGGACCCAAGGACACCCATGACCTCCGTGCAGCTCACCTCCGCCGCCACGTCGTCGCCGGCGATCGCCGGGTGGGACAACCCGCCCGCGATCGCCGCCCGCGCGAGCGTCATTCTCGTCGTCGGGCGGGGCGAGCATCCCGGTGTCTACGAACGGTTCGGCACCCGCCTGGCGCTCGACGGCTACCGCGTGCGGGTCGTCGGCGACCCGACCGCCGACCCGGACGCGGTGACGGCGGACCTGCGCTCCCTGCTGGGGGACCCGGACCTGCCGGGGCCGCGGGTACTCGCCGGTAGCGACGCCGGCGCCGCCTTCGCCGCGGCACTGGTCGCGACGGGCGCCGTCGACGTCGACGCGCTCCTGCTCGTCGGCCTACCCGCCACCGCACCCGCCGAC
>NZ_JALKFU020000858.1 GCF_023242965.2 Frankia sp. AgKG'84/4 | reverse complement strand
GTGCGACCACCGGGCACGACGGCCGGCGCCGCCCCCGGTGCCGAGGACGTCGCGATAGTGGCCGAGCAGCTCGTCGCCGATCGCGCCCCAGCCGCAGCCGGCGACCGAGTCGTACGCGGCCAGCCCCATGGCCTCCCGCCGGGCGGTGTCCGCGGCGAGGCCCGCGACCTGCGCCCGCAGTTCCACCGCGCTGCCGGGGGCGTAGTGCAGGCCGGAGACGCCGTGCTCGACGACGTCGAGCAGCCCGCCGGCCCCCGGCGCGACCACCGGCACCCCGCTGGCCTTCGCCTCCTGCGCCGCCTGGCAGAAGGTCTCGTCCACACGGGGGTGCACGAAGATGTCCAGGCTCGCGACCGCGGCGGAGAGCTCCGCCCCGCCGCGGAAGCCGAGGAACGCCGCGTCCGGCAGCGACCGGGTGAGCGCCGCCCGCGACGGCCCGTCGCCGACGACGACCAGGCGCGTCCCGGGCAGGCCGTGGACCGCGCCGAGCAGCTCCACCCGCTTCTCCCTGGCGAGGCGGCCCACGTAGCCGACGAGCAGCTCGCCGTTCGGTGCGAGCTGGCGGCGCAGGTCGGCGTCGCGGTGGCGCGGGTTGAAACGCTCGGTGTCGACGCCCCGGCTCCAGCGGGCGACCCGCTGCACCCCCTGGCGCAGCAGGGCGTCGACGGCGTCCCAGGACGGCGCGAGCGTGCGGGCGGCGAGGCGGTGCACGGTGGCCAGCCAGTGCCAGATCGTGCGTTCCGCGGTGGCCAGGCCGTAGCGGGCGGCGAAGGCCGCGATGTCGGTCTGGTAGACGGCGATGCTCGGCACGTCCAGGCGCCGCGCGGCCAGCACCGCCTGCGCGCCGAGCCCCGGTCCAACGCGGCACAGATCCGGGACACCTCCGACTTCGAGATCCCCGTGTCCACCCCGAGCGCGGCAACGA
>NZ_JALKFU020000110.1 GCF_023242965.2 Frankia sp. AgKG'84/4 | reverse complement strand
CCCGCGGCCTGGTCGCGCTCGGCCGGCCGGTGTGCGGGATGCGGCTGCGCGTCGTCGACGAGCAGCGCCGTCCCCGGCCGGACGGGCACGTCGGGGAGATCGAGATCAGCGGCGACGCCGTCACCGCCGGGTACCTGAGCTCCGGGGGAGTGCCGGCGCCCCGCGCCGGTGCGGCGGCGGACTGGCTGCCCACCGGTGACCTCGGCTTCCTCTCCGGCGGAGAGCTGTACATCAGCGGCCGACGCAAGGAAATGATCATCATCCGTGGGGTGAACTACTACCCGGAGGACGCCGAGGCGTTGGTTCGTGACGCCCCGGGCGTGCACCGCCGCCGGTGCGTCGCCGTCGTCGACGCCGACGAGTCCGGCGCGGAGACGCTCACCGTGATCGCCGAGACCCCCCTGGCCGACGCCGCCGAACGGGTCCGGCTGGCCACCGAGCTGCGGGCGGGGATCAGCGCCGCGCTCGGGCTCGCGGAGGTCTCCGTGCGCCTGGTCGCCCCGGACGTGCTGCCGCGAACCTCCAGCGGCAAGTTCCGCCGGGCCGAGGCCCGCGACCTCACCCGCCCCGCCGCACCGCTGAAATCGGAGGTGAGAACCGATGCACGGCTATGACGTCTTCCGCCACTACGAACGCAAGCGCTGGACGATTGAGGACCTCCCGTTCGACGAGATCGACCCGGACCTCGTGCGCCCCGAGTACGTGACGATGGTCAAGAGCGCCGTGATGGGTGAGGCGAACTCGATCGCCGCCCAGCACGGATTCCTCAACGAGTTTGACGACTACGACTTCTCGGCGTTCGTGGCCGTCTGGGGCTACGAGGAGCTCCAGCACCACTTCGCCTTCCGGACCTGGCTCGAGGCCGTCGGCGTGAGCATGCCGAGCGCCCCGGTCGAGGCGATGCGCGCGCCGTACGCGCCGGGCACCACGCCGTGCGCCACTCTCGCGACCAACATCATCTCGGAGTTGACGGTCAACCACGTCTACCGGTCGGTCGCCGGCTGGGTCGAGGAGCCGGTGCTGCGCGGGCTGATGACCCGGGCCAGCCGGGACGAGGCCGGGCACGCCCGGGAGTTCGTGCACTACGCGCGTCGGCGCCTCGCCGCGCACCCCGACGAGCTGGCCTCGGTGCTGGAGACGCTCTACGTCTACACCTCCGAACAGCGGATCAAGCATCCCGTCGGGGTGTTCAAGAGCGGCCTGGCCGAGGTCGAGAACCACGAGACCATCGACACCGCCTTCGACATGTTCCTCGCCGGCATCGCCACCGAGGGCGAGCTGGACCGGCTGCAGGACAACATCCGCCGCGCGTTCGCCGCGCTGACCGGCCTCGACGTGAGCACCAACGGCCGGGTCCGGCGCCGCCTGGCGGAGGCGCTCGCGTGAGCGCCGATGCGACGGACGCGCCCGCGCCCGACCTGCCCTGGTCGGTGCTGGACGACTATCGCTGCTTCGGCTGCTCACCGCACAACCCACACGGCCTCGCGCTCGCCTTCGACGCCCATCCCGAGGGCCTGGCGACGACGTTCCGGCTCGGCCGCAGCTACGAGTCCTACCCAGGGGTCGTGCACGGCGGCCTGCTCGGCGTCGTCGCCGACGAGACGATGGGCAACCTGATCGTCGTGCGCACCGGCCTGGTGGCCTTCACGGTCAGCATGCGTCTGCGCTACGTCATGCCGGTGTCCGTCGGCGCCGAGTACACCTGCGTCGCCCGCCTGGGCGCCGCCGCCGGCGGCCCGCTGACCAGCGCGACCGCGGAGATCCTCGACGCCGAGGGCGGCTGTGTGGTGACTGCCTCCGCGACCTACCGCAACGTCCCGTTCGGCACGGCCCGGGAGCGCATCGCGCTGAGCGCCCCGGAGGCTGGCCGCCTCGACCAGGCCCTGGCCACTCCCGCCACTCCCGCCACTCCCGCCACTCCCGCCACCAACGCATTCACCCGACAGGAGAGCGCGTGACCACCGACCCCGACGGCGTCGTCCGTCAGATCACCGAGATCGTCGCCACTGAGCTCAGCGTGCCCGCCGAGGCTCTGACGCCCGACACCGACCTGCGGGGCATCGAGGGCGCCGACTCCGTGCGCCTGCTGCGGGTCGTCGCCAAGGTCGAGCAGACCTGGGACGTCGAACTCGACGACGACGAGGTATTCGGCGTGTCCTCGATCGCCGCCCTGTCCGCCGTGGTGGGCAACGCGCTGCGGGTCCGCGCGGCATGAGCGCCACCACCGTCACCAGCGCGGGCACCGCCGCCGAGGACACCGCCGACGAGGCGACGCGCCCCGGCGAGACCAACCAGCACTACGACCTCGACCCGGAGATCTTCGGGCTGTTTCTCGACCCGCTGCGCAAGTACTCCGCCGGCCTCTACCGCACCGACGGCATCACCCTGGCGCAGGCGCAGGTCGCCAAGCTGCACTGGGTCGCCGAGGAGCTCGCGCTCACCGAGGGCGCCCGGCTGCTCGACGTCGGCTGCGGCTGGGGCTCGCTGATCCTGTTCATGGCCCGCGAGTACGCCGCCCGGGTCACGGGGATCAGCCCGGCCGGCCGCCAGCACGAGTTCATCGCCGCCCGCGCCGCGGAGTTCAACGTGACTGACCGGGTCACCACCGCCGTCGGCCGGTTCGAGGACGTCGACCTGCCGGCACGCTCGTTCGACGCGGTGACGATGCTCGGCTCGATCGTGCACATGCCCGACGTCGACCTCGCGGTGCGCCGGGCCCGGTCGATGCTGCGCCGCGGCGGGCGCTACTACGTGTCCGAGACGTGCTTCCGCAACGGCGCCGCCCGCGACGAGTTCGACCAGCGCGCCGGCACCGAGTTCGTCCGCAACTCCATCTTCGGCTGGGGCGACATGCGGCCGCTGTCGGAGCTGGTGCGCGCGGTCGAGGACGCCGGCTTCTCCGTGGACGACGTCGAGGACCTCACCGAGGACTACCGCCGCACCATCGAGGACTGGCTGGTGCGCGTCGCCGACTCGGCCGCCGCCATCGACGAGCTGCGCCCCGGCATGGCCGCGGAGCTGACCCGCTACCTCGAGGTCGCGAACGCCGGCTGGGGGTTCACGACCAAGCACTACGCGCTGGTGTGCCGTAACGGGCGCTGAATCGCGCCCGCCCGAGCCTTCCGGAGACGCCATGACCACCACGACCGGACCCATCCCCATCCGTTCGATCGGGCTGCCCGCCGCCGACCTCGACCGGGCCGTGACGGCCTTCATGACCGCGTCGCCGGTGACCCGCCGGTGGGACGTCGAGCGTGGCTTCGACTGGGCCGCCGCGGACGCGAACCGGCTCACCGACGGGCAGCGCTCCGCCGTCCGCTTCATCACCTTCATCGAGGACCACCTGCCGGGCTACTTCGCCGTCTACCGCGACCGGTTCCCGCTGGACGCCGACGTCGACGTCGAGACCTTCCTGGTCAACCGGGAGATCTACCACTTCACCGTGCGCTGGGCGCAGGAAGAGGACAGCCACGCCCGCGCGCTGTTCCGCTACCAGGTGGAGTCCGGGATCTCGGCGGCCGAGCCGCTGCGGCGTGAGCTGGCCGTGGAGGGCCGCAAGGAGTTCGCACTGCCGCACGAACATCCCGCGGCGCTGTTCGCGTACACGCTCGTGCAGGAGAAGGCGACCCAGATCTACTACCAGAACCTGCGCGCGGTCGTCGGTGACCCGGTGCTCGCCGAGGTGCTCGGCCACCTCAGCCGCGACGAGGCCCGGCACTTCACGTTCATGGCCGACATGGTGCAGCTCTACCTGCACCGCTACGGCGACGCCGTGGTCGAGCCGATGCGCGACGCGCTCGCCTCGTTCCGCATGCCGCTGGCCGACACGCTGGCCGGCTACTGGCGCTGGGCGCTGCGCATCGCCGACACCGCCCGTTACGACCACACCGAGGCGTACGAGCACCTGGTGCGGGTGGTGCGGCGCGCGGTCGACGCGCCGTCGGACCGCGTCGACGAACTGGACCGGTTCGTGCGCGCCTGCCGAGCCCTGCCGGCCCCTGCGGCCCGCTGAGTCTGGAGGACTCCCGTCGTGGACACCGTCACCGGCAGCACCCCTGGCGCGCCCGCGCCTGGCGCCGGGACCGAGGCGATTGCCGTCGACCCGCCGGCGATCACGCCCGCGCAGGCGGCGGCGAACATCTTCGATCCCGCCTGGCATCACGACACCTTCCCCAGCTACCGGGTGCTGCGCGAGGCCGGGCCGTTCGCCCCCGGCCCGCTCGGCATGCGCCTGGTGACCCGCTACCGCGACATCGACGCGATCCTGCAGAGCCCGGTGTGGAGCCACGCCGAGGAACGCGACCTGATGCACCCGGACAGCGACGGCTCGGACCTGCCGACGTCGTTCCTCTGGATGGAGCCGCCGGACCACACCCGGATCCGCCGGCTGGTCAGCAAGGCGTTCAGCGCCCGGCGGATCGAGGCGATGCGTCACCGGGCGCGCGAACTCGCCGAGGGGCTGCTCGACGCGGCGATCGTGGCCGGCGAGGCGGGCGAGGTGGATCTCGTCGAGGCGATCGCCTACCCGCTGCCCCTGACGATGGTCGCCGAGCTGATGGGCGTGCCGGCGGCGGACCACGCCGCGGTGCGGTCGTGGTCGTTCGGGCTGGCCCGCGGGCTGGATCCGGACATCCTGCTCAGCCCGGCGGAGGTCGAGAACCGCCGGCGGTCGGCCATCGCGATCCGCGAGTACTTCACCGAGCTCACCGCCCGGCGCCTGGTCGAGCCGGCCGACGACCTCGTCAGCGCGCTGGCGCAGGCCGAGGCGGAGGGCGACCGGCTCTCCGCCGACGAGATGCTCGCGACCCTCGTCGTGCTGCTCGTCGCCGGCCATGAGACCACGGTCAGTCTCATCTCGAACGCCTTCGACGCCCTGATCCGCTATCCCGACCAGTACGCCGCGCTGGTGGCCGACCCGGACCTCGCCGGGCCCGCGGTCGACGAGCTGATGCGGTTCTCCACGCCGTCGCACCTGACCACACGTCGGGCGGTGTGCGACACCGAGGTCGCCGGGCAGCGCTTCGCCGCGGGCGACGGCGTGATCATCCTGCTGGCGGGGGCGAACCGGGATGCGGACGTCTACGCCGACCCCGACCGGCTCGACCTGGCCCGTTATGCCCGGTCGGCGCGGGTGCCGCGCCACCTCGGGTTCGGCCGCGGGCACCACTACTGCATCGGCGCGCCGATGGTCCGCCTCGAGGTGGAGCTGCTGCTGCGGGCGGTGGCCCGGCGGGCGCCGCGGATGGTACCGCTGGCCGACCCGCCGCCGTACCGACCGAACCTGATCGTGCGCGGAATCCAGGAACTACGTGTGCGGATGGTTACCCGCTGACTAGCATGTCGTGCATCTGTACGGGGGTGGTGACGCGACGCATTGGTGTGGGCGGGCTCACGCCGTGTCGCAGTCGTTGGCAACTCCGGTGACCCACGATGGGAAGGTGTGGTTCACCGGGGGTTAGCTGGCGCGGTTACGCTAAGGCCCGATGCCCCTGTGGAGGTGGCCATGGAGTTGCGGCATCTGGTGTCCTTTCTGGCAATCGCGGAAGAACTGCATTTCGGCCGCGCTGCCGCCCGACTACACCTGTCCCAGCCCTCGCTGAGCCAGCAGCTCCAAAGGCTGGAACGCAACCTCGGGGTCGAGCTCGTCGCGCGAACCTCGCACGACGTCCGGCTCACCGCGGCCGGAAAGGCCTTCGAGGTCGAAGCCCGCACCATCATCTCGCAGATGCGCAAGGCCACCCACACAGCCCGTGAGGTCGCGGCGGGCCGGACCGGGATTGTGCGTGTTGGCTATAACTTCCCCGGTGGTCAACACGTTGTTCCCGTGGCGTTGGCAAAAATGTCCGCAGAATATCCCGACGTGAGTGTGACGCTGGTCGAGCAGCGCACCGGACCGCAGCTGTCGGCGCTGTCCGCCGGCGAACTGGACGTGGCGATCGTCTACGGTCGTCCGTCCTCCCCGGAATTCGCCTCGCGCCGCCTGTTCCGGGTGCCCCTGGTCGCGGTGGTGGGCCACGGTCACAGCTGGGCCGGGCGCGGTGGTATTCCGTTCGGGGAGCTCGCGCGGCAGCAGTGCGTGCTGTTCGCGCGGGAGAAGAGCCCGGCGATGTACGACGCGATCCAGGCGGCCGCCGAGACCAGCGGCATCACGCTGTCGGTCGCGCACGAGGTGGACGACCCGAGCGCCACCGCCATCGTCGTCTCCGTGAAACCGCTGGTCGGCTTCGCCTCGGCGACCCGGGGACTGCACATTGGATCCGCCGGGGGCGGACCGCGGCCGACGCCGGTCCAGCTATACGACCCCGTCCCCACGCTCGATCTCTACGTCGTGTGGCGGGCCGCGAACACGGCTCCCCTGGTGGACGTGTTCGTGGAGTGCATTGAGTCGGCCCGGCCATTCCAGATTCCAGCATATCGAGGCCCGGAGTCCCGCGTCCGGCGATAGGGAACACCGACCGGTCATTTCATTGGATTGAATCGCCTTGCCGGGTTGTCGGGATAACCGGAAACTCGGGACAGGAATCCTCGCCGCTTCGCACCATGCAATGTGGGTGAAGCGACGCCGCCGCTGCCGCGGGAAGGTGATCAATCGTGCGGAAATCGACCACTGCGGGGGCCGTGGTGCTGCCGGACGACCAGGGTGTCTGGTCGGTGATCGAGGCCAGTGCCCGGCTTCACCCGGAACGGATCGTACTGGTACGGACGGACGGCCCCGACGGGGCGCACCAGAGCATCACGGGCCGCGCGTTGGCGGAGCACTGCCGGATCGTCGGCGCCGAGCTGCTCGCCCTCGGGGTGGCGCAGGGCGACCGGATTGCCATCATGGGCCGCACGAGCTATTCGTGGGCGTTGCTCAGCTACGCGGCGCAGGCGATCGGCGCGGTGATCGTCCCCGTCTATCCGACGGCGTCCGAAACACAGGTCCGGCACACCGTCACCGACTCCGGGGTGGCGTGGGCGTTCGCGGAGTCCGACGAGCAGGTGCGCCTGGTCACCGACGCCGGTGCCGAGACGCTGCGCCGTCCCGCCTGGTCGCTGACCCAGGTGGACGACTGGGCCGCGGCCGCGGGCGGCGGACGGGACGCCGCTGAACTGGCGCGCCTGGCCGACGAGTTCGCGCAGCGAGCCGCCAAGGTCCGGGCGGACGACATCGCAATGATCATCTACACCAGTGGGACCACCGGTCCGGCGAAGGGTGCGGTGCTGACCCACCGGAACATGTTCGCCTCGTCGGCCAACACGGTTGAGCACACCGGCGAGATGTTCCGCACCGCCCCCGACGGCACCCAGGCGGCGACCGCGATCGCCCTGCCGCTCGCCCACGTCTTCGGCCAGACGATCCTGCTGGCCTGCCTGTACGCCGGCAGCCGCACGGTGCTGCTGCCCGGCGTGCCCGAACTGGTCCCGGCGATGGTGACGATCCGGCCGAGCTTCCTCGCGCTCGTGCCCTACGCCCTGGAGAAGATCCGCAAGCGGGTGCGGGACCTGCCGCACGACGAGGTCGCCGCCGTGTGCGGTGGCCGGCTCACCCAGGTGATCTCGGGCGGGGCGTCACTGGACGAGACCACCGCGGCGTTCTTCGCCAGTGCCGGCGTCAACGTGCTCAACTGCTACGGCCTCACCGAGGCGGCGACGGCGGTCACGGTCAACCAGCCCTCGACCAACCGGCGCGCCACCGTCGGCCGGCCGATCCCGGGCACGACGGTCGCCATCGCCGACGACGGCGAGGTGCTTGTCCAGGGCGCCAACGTCTCGCCCGGCTACTGGTCGAGGGCCACCGGCGCCGTCGGGCGCGATGCCACCGGACCCGCCGAGAAGACCTGGCTGCGCACCGGGGACGTCGGTCACCTCGACGACGACGGCTACCTGGTGATTACCGGTCGCCGCAAGGAGATCCTGGTGACCGCCACCGGCAAGAACGTCGCTCCGACGCCGCTGGAGGACCGGATCCGGCTGCACCCGCTGGTGAGCAACTGCATGGTGGTCGGGGAGGGCAGGTCGTTCGTCTCGGCGCTGTTCACGCTCGACCAGGTCCCGCTCGCCGCCTGGGCCGCCGCGAACGGCGTCACGCTCGCCGGCCCGGACGGGCCCGCCGCGGCGGACGACGAGGGCGACGCGGACGACGAGGACGGTCTGTGGTGGCAGCACCCCCGGCTGCTCGCCGAGCTCCAGCTCGCCGTGGACGACGCGAACAGCCTCGTGTCCCGGGCGGAGTCGATCCGCAAGTTCTGTGTCCTCGACACCGAGCTCACCATCGACGGTGGTCATCTGACCCCGTCGATGAAGCTGCGTCGCGCGGCCATCGAACGGGATTTCACCGAAGCGATCTCATTTATTTACCAGTGATATCGACCACTCGATTGCCCGGTCTTATCGGCCGATGAGATGTCGGCCGATTCGTTGACCATGGATCTCCTCGGTCAGCACCATGACCAGGAACCCCAGCCCGTACCGTACGCAGCCGGCCCCGCCGGTCGACAACGGGAGGACCCCGCAGATGTACGACGTCATCGTGGTGGGCGCACGCTGCGCCGGATCGCCCCTGGCGATGCTGCTCGCAAGGCGCGGGCACAAGGTTCTGGTGGTGGACCGCGCCACCTTCCCCAGTGACACCGTCTCCACCCACTACATTCACCAGGCTGGCCTCTCCCGGCTCAAGGACTGGGGAATTCTCGATCGCCTCGTGGCGACCGGAGTTCCCCCGATGCGGCACCTGAACTTCTCCTACTCGGATATCTACCTCAACGGCTTCGCGGACCCGATCGACGGAATCACCGAGGTCTACTCGCCGCGCCGCACCGTTCTCGATGAGATCCTCGTCGATGAGGCCCGGGGGGCCGGCGCCGAGGTCCTCGAGGGATTCACCGTCACCGACCTGGTCTTCTCCGAGGACCGGGCGGCGGGCATCCGCGGCCGCATCGGAGACGGCCCCGAGCAGGAGTTCAGCGCGCGCTTCGTGGTTGGCGCCGACGGCCGCAACTCCACGGTCGCCGGCCTGGTCGGAGCGGAGATCTACCGCTCGATCCCGGCCGCCTGCTTCGTGTACTACTCCTACTACAGTGGCCTGGACTGGGAGTTCCAGCACCGGACCGGCTCCGAGCCGCAGCAGTTCGGTGTCTGGCCGACCCACAACGACCAGCACCTGGTCGCCGTGATGCGCCGCCGCGATCGGTTGCGGGAGTTCCGGGCCGACATCGACGGCAGCTTCCAGGAGATCTTCGACCAGATCGACCCGGCGCTCGGCGCGGACATCCGTGCGAACGGAAAGCGCGAGGAGAACTTCCGGGCGATGTCCTACCCGGACAACTTCTACCGCCGTTCCGCCGGCCCGGGCTGGGCGCTCGTCGGCGACGCCGGATATCACAAGGACCCGTTCACCGGCTGGGGCATCACCGACGCCCTGAAGTACACCGAGGTGCTCGCCGAGAAGCTGCACGAAGGTCTTTCCGGTGAGCGCTCGATCGACGAGGCCGTCGTCGAGTACGTCAAGATCCGCGATGCCGAGAGCAACGGTACCTTCGAACTCACCTGCAGCCTCGCGGAACTCAGCCTCACTCCTTACTACGACTCCGTCTTCCGGGCGACGAGCATGAGCCCGGAATACACCACGAAGTTCTTCGGCCTCATCGCCGGTGGCATTCCGGGCGAGGAGTTCTTCGCGCCCTCGAACCTCGAGAAGCTCTACGAGGAGGTCGGCATGCCGGCCGACCGCCGCATTCTCACCCAGAGCTGAATAGACGCGTCGCGCCGCGGCCCCGACACGGAGGCGAACAATGCCCACAGTGAGGTTCACCGCTCTCGGTGACAGCTTCGTCGAGGGCCGCGGCGACGTCGCGGCCGACGGCTCGTACATTGGCTGGGCCCGCCGCTTCGCCCGGCGGATGGGGGTCTCCCCCCGGGAGACCCGCAACCTCGGCGTCTACCAGGCGACCACCCAGCACGTCGTTGACCGTCAGCTGCGCCAGGCGCTGGCCCGCAAGGCACCGCTGATCGGCGTCGTCGTCGGCGTCAACGACATGGTGCAGGACTGGGCGCCGGACCGCTTCACCCGCAATCTCGAGACGATCTTCGGTTCGCTGGCGGGCCTGGACACGACCGTGTTCACCGCCAGCTACCCGGACATCCCCGCGAACCTCCCGCTGCCCGAGGAGTTCCGCGCCCTGCTGCGCGAGCGCTTCACCTTCGCCAACACCGTGCTGCGCGAGGTCTGCGCGGCCACCGCAACGCTGCACCTCGACATCGCCGCCGGCGCCGAATGGTCCGGCCGCGGGCTGTGGAGCGCTGACGGCCTGCACCCGAACACCGACGGACACCACCGGTTCGCCGAGGACATGGCGGAGCTCGTCGAGCGAACGTCCTGGTTGACGGCTGCCTGATCCGGACCGTCCAGCCGGCCCCCACCGGCCGAGAAGGGATTACCGTGCCCAAGACAGCGCAGTCCGCGCGCCCGAGCGAGCCCGTCGACCTCGACTCCAGGCGGCTAGCCCGCAACCCGATCGCGATCGTCGGCCTGTCGGGCCTGTACCCGATGGCCCGCAACCACCGCGAGTACTGGCAGAACGTCGTTGACGGCGCCGACTGCAGCAGCGAGGTCCCGGCGTCGCGGTGGAGCCTCGACGACTACTACGACGCCGACCCGACCGCGCCGGACCGGACCTACGCGCGGCGCGGTGCGTTCATCCCCGACGTCGAGTTCAGCCCGCTGGAGTTCGGCATGCCGCCGAACCAGCTCGAGGTCACCAGCACCATGCAGACGCTGAGCCTCGGCGTCGCCCGGGACCTGCTGCGTGACGCCGGCGCCCGCGACCTCGCGGGCAACGACGCGGACTGGTACGACGCCGGGCGCACCGGCGTCGTGCTGGGCACCACCGGACCCGTCCCGCTCATGCACCCGCTCGCCGCCCGGCTGTCCACCCCGGTGCTGCGCGAGGCCGCCCTGAGCTGCGGGCTGTCCGAACAGGACGCCGACGAGATCATTCGGCGATACGTCAGCGCCTACGCGCCGTGGGAGGAGAACTCCTTCCCCGGCCTGCTCGCGAACGTCGTTGCCGGCCGGGTCGCGAACCGCCTGGACCTCGGTGGGCTCAACACGACCGTCGACGCGGCCTGCGCCGCCTCGCTGTCCGCGGTGCGCCTGGCCATCGCCGAGCTCGTCGACGGGCGCGCCGACACGATGATCACCGGTGGCGTCGACACCGAGAACACGATCTTCATCTACATGTGCTTCTCGAAGGTGTCCGCCCTGTCGAAGAGCGACACGATCAGCCCCTTCTCGGACGACGCCGATGGCACCCTGCTCGGCGAGGGCATCGGCATGCTGGCGTTGCGCCGTCTCGCTGACGCCGAACGGGACGGCAACCGCATCTACGCCGTGATCCGCGGCCTCGGCTCGTCCAGCGACGGCCGGTTCAAGAGCATCTACGCCCCGCGCGCCGAGGGCCAGCGGGTCGCGCTCGACCGCGCCTACGCCGACGCCGAGTGCACCGCCGACTCCGTCGAGCTGTTCGAGGCGCACGCCACCGGCACCGCCGTCGGCGACCGCACCGAGCTCGACGCGCTCGGTGGCCTGCTGCGCGACGCCGGCGGCGAGCGCCACCACGCGGCGCTGGGCAGCGTGAAGTCGCAGATCGGCCACACCAAGGGTGCCGCCGGCGCCGCCAGCCTGATGAAGCTCGCGCTCGGCCTCTACCACAAGGTGCTGCCGCCGACGATCAACGTGGACAAGCCGAACGGTGGCATCGACTTCAACGACGCGCCGTTCTACGTCAACATCGCGAACCGGCCGTGGATCCGCGACCCGCACCGGCCGATGCGCCGCGCCGCCGCGTCCGCCATGGGCTTCGGCGGGACGAACTTTCACGTCGTGCTCGAGGAGCACACCGGCGACCGTACCGACCTGCGCGTCCTGCACCGCACCGCACAGGCGTACCTGTGGCACGCCCCCGACGTCCCCGCGCTGCTGGAGCTCCTGCGCTCCGACGCGCCCGCCGGCGACGGCGCCGTGCCTGCC
>NZ_JALKFU020000857.1 GCF_023242965.2 Frankia sp. AgKG'84/4 | reverse complement strand
GGCGAGCCCGCCGCGCCGCCCCCGTGGAGCTGCCCGCGGACGTGGCGCCGGTGTTCGAGGCGCTGCGGGCCTGGCGGGCCGCGACCGCGAAGGAACAGGGCGTCCCGGCCTACGTGATCTTTCACGACGCGACGCTGCGCGAGATTGCGACGCACCGGCCCGCCGCGCTCGCGGACCTCGCCGGCATCAACGGCGTCGGCGAGAACAAACTCGCGAAATACGGCCAGCAGATCCTCGACGTCCTCGCCGGCTGATCGCAACCGGCCCCCACGCCCGTACCGCGAACCGGGTGCCCGGTCCGCTGGTCGCGCCGGAGGAATGCGACCTGCCGGTCGGCAAGGACCCGTTCGGCTAGGATTCTCGCGCTGGATCCCCTGCGCCCCGGGAAGAGCGATCTCGAATGCCGGATTCGCGACCCCACCTGTTCTCCGTCGACATCCGCGCACGACAACAACGACCGCTCGACGACGACGCCCGGGTGGGCTCCTCCCAGGCCGGCGCCGAACCGGCCGGCCGGCGCCGGGGCCAGACGGTCCGGCTCGCCGGGCGGACCTGCCTGCTGGAGGGCAACCCGACCGAGCGGCTCAGCGGCGACGGTTCGTGGGTGCTGCGGGAGGGAACCGCCTCGCTGGTCGACGCGGCGCGGCGGCACGTCTGGTACCGCCAGGTCCTGGTTCGCCGGCCAGGTGACCGCGCGAGCGCGCTGCTCGCCACCGTCGATGGCCAGTTGCGGCTGCTCGCCGAGATCGGCGACCAGTCCGGCCTGCCCACCCTCGTCGCCGGCCAGCTCACCGCAACCGAAGGGGTCCTGCTCTCGACCCTCCCCCCCGGTCGGACCTGGCGCGACGTGTTCGGCCCCCCAGCGACCGGCCGGGCCAGGGCCCAGCCGGCGTCGGCCCGCCCGGCGCCCGCGATCGGTCCCGCCG
>NZ_JALKFU020000856.1 GCF_023242965.2 Frankia sp. AgKG'84/4 | reverse complement strand
CGGTCGGCTACGTCACCCGGGAGGCGCTGCAACGGCGCTACCCGCCGGCGGCCAACGCCCTCACCGCCCACTACGCCTACGGCCGCCTCGGGCCCGAGGACTTCACCCCCGCCGCCCGGCCGCTGCCGACCCGCCCACCGGTCCCGGCGACGCTGGTGACCATCGGCTCGCAGGACCGCCGTTACAAGGGGCACGATGTGCTGCTCGAAGCGGTCGGCTTGCTGGACGGCTGGGGGCACCGGGTGCGGGCGGTCATCGTCGGCACCGGGCGGCATCACGACGAGCTCCTGCGCGCCGCCCGGCGGTCCGCGCTGACCCCGATCGTCGAGTTCGTGCCGACGCTGGATCGGGCCGGCATCCGCGCCGTGCTCGACACGGCCGACCTGTTCGTCCTGCCGTCGCGGACCGAGGGCCTGCCGCGGGTGCTCATCGAGGCGATGGCCCGCGGCGTGCCGGCGATCGGCACGGCCGTCGGCGGCATTCCGGAACTGCTCGCGCCACAGGACCTCGTGCCCTCGGACGATCCGCTCGCGCTCGCCGTGCGCATCGCCGAGGTGCTGCTGCGGCCCGACCTGCTCGCGGTGATGTCGACCCGCAACCGGGCCGTCGCCGAGGACTACCGCGGCGACCGGATGGCCGCCCGGGCCAGGGCGTTCTACGCGGCGATCGCCGCCTGGGACGCCCCCGCCGCGGCCACCACCACCACCACCACCGCCGGACTGGAACCCGCGCCGCGCGGGGCCGACGAGAGGGCCACCGGGCGGGCGATGGACCCCGCCGGGGCGCTGCGTCCCGCCGTCCCCCTGCGCCGCACCGCGGCCCCCACCACAGCCCCGGCCACCACAGCCCCGGCCACCACAGCCCCGGCCACCACAGCCCCGGCCACCACAGCCCCGGCCACGGCAGCCCCGGCCACGGTTCCCGCGC
>NZ_JALKFU020000855.1 GCF_023242965.2 Frankia sp. AgKG'84/4 | reverse complement strand
GCCCTCGGTCACCGCCGGGTCCGGCGGGCCGGCCGCGGCCGCGGGGGCGTCCTGCGGTCGGCCGATGCCGTCGCCCGCGGTCTCGAACCGACCGCCCACGATCATCACCAGCCGATCGTGGTGCACCCCGGCGAGAACTTCGAGGCCGGCTAGGCGGGCCAGCCGGTGCGCCTCGTCAACGACGACCTCCGGCGCGTCGCTGCCGGCCCGGCCGACGATGACGGTGACGGCCGGCGGGTTGCGCCAGCCCACCGCGGCGGCCCGGGACGGCAGCGCGCGGTCCACCTCACCCCGCACCACGTGATCGACGACCAGTGCCTCCAGTCGAGCGTCCCAGGCACCGCGCTCCTCCGCTGCCCGGGCGTAGACGACCGCGCCGGCGAACGCGATGTCGCGGGAGTAGCGCAGCACGTCGGCGAGCAGCAGCTGTTCCTGGTCGGGCCCGGCGAGGTTCGTCACCTCGGCCTCGATCGCCTCCACGGCGACCCGGACGAGATCGACCAGCCGGCGGAACGTCACCGCTCGCACGAGTTCGCGCGGCGCGACCCGGAAGACGTCCTCGGACAGCTCCCGGGCATGCTCCGGCCGCCGGCACCACTCGACGAACGAGGAGATGCCCGCCTGCACGACGAGCTGGATCCCGGCCCGGTGGCTCGCGGACATCGCCGGGAACCAGGGCAGGGCCTGGCCCATCCGCGCGGCCGCCCGCGACGCGAGCATCCCGCTCGCCAGCTCGACCTGCCGGACCGTCTCGGCACTGGTGCCCCTGGCCATGACGGGCACGTCAACGGCGGCGTCCGCCGCGGCGGGGTGTGCCGAGCCCAGGTCGTCCAACCGCTGGATGCGCTGGTCGGGGAAGTCGTCCAGAGCGGGGAGCTCGCCCGGCGCCGCGGTGCCGAGCGGAGGAGTGCGCACCCCCGCGCGTGGCG
>NZ_JALKFU020000854.1 GCF_023242965.2 Frankia sp. AgKG'84/4 | reverse complement strand
TTCAGGCCGCATAATAGCGAAAGACGCAGAGCGGAACGCGAACCGATCTACACCACTCCACGGGGCATTATCCGGGCATGGCTTCCTATCGGATCTCGCAGCTGGCGGATCGTGTCGGTGTGCCGGCGAGCACGCTGCGGTTCTACGAGTCCGCCGGGCTTCTGTCCGCGCAGCGCACCGCGTCGGGGTACCGGATGTACGGCGACGAGGCGGTGGAGCGGTTGGCGTTCATCTCCTCCGGGAAGCTGCTGGGGCTGTCCCTGGAGGAGATCGGCGACTTGTTGGGTGTGTGGGAACAAGGGGTGTGCGCGGCGGTCCGGGAACGGATGCGCCCGCTGGTCGCGGCCCGGATCGCCGACGCCGACCGGCGGGTGGCCGAGCTGTCGGCGTTCTCCGCACGTCTGGCCGCGTTCCACACCGAACTCGGGCTGGCGGCGCCCGCGGGTGGCTGCGGTCCGGACTGCGGCTGCCTGACCACGACCGGCCCGACCCACGCCGGCCCGGTGCCGCTGGCGCTGTCCCCGGTCCGACCCGCCGCTGAGGACCAGCAGGCGTGGCGTGACGCGCCGGTGGCCTGCACCCTGCGCGGGGACGAGCAGGCTGAGCGCGCCGGCCAGTGGCGCGAACTCGTCGGGCACGCGCTCAGCCGGCAGGAGATCGCCGACGGGCTGCGCCTGACGTTCCCGCCCGGTCCGGATCTCGCCGTACGGGTCGCCGCGCTGGCCGCGGCTGAGCAGGACTGCTGTGCGTTCTTCGCCTTCAGCCTTGAGCTCGTTGCTGGCGCGCTGGTCCTGACCGTCCGCGCGCCCCAGACGGCTGCCGGCCTGCTGGCCGGCCTGTTCGCGGCGACGGCATGAGCCCCTCGACGGGCAGGTCCGGCCCGTGGTCGACGATCGGCGGCGCTGTTGCCGCGGTCGCGGCGTGCGCGGTGTGCTGCGC
>NZ_JALKFU020000853.1 GCF_023242965.2 Frankia sp. AgKG'84/4 | reverse complement strand
TGAGTACGTCGCGCGAGGGTCGGTCAGTGGACTGACCTCCGTCGACGGGGGCTGCGGGTCCCGGCCCGCAACGCCCTGCTCGCCGACCTCGTCCCCGCCAGCCGCTACGGCCGGGCCTACGGCTTCGAACGGATGATGGACAACCTCGGCGCGATCGGCGGGCCGCTGCTCGCCCTCGGCCTGGTCGCCGCCGTCGGCACCCGCCTCGCGATCGGCCTCTCGGTCATTCCCGGGCTGCTCGCGGCCGCCGCGATCGTCTACGCGATCCGCCACGCCCCGCCCCTGCGTCAGCGTGACCGCCAGCCGATCCGGATCCGCGTGCGCCCGGTGCTCGCCGGCGGCCTGGGCCGGCTGCTCGGGTCGGTCGCGGCGTTCGAGGCCGGCAACGTCGCCGCGACCCTGCTGATCCTGCGGGCCACCGAACTACTCGAACCCGGCCATGGCCACACTCGGGCCACCGAGCTCGCGCTCGGCCTGTACGTCGGTTACAACGCCGCGGCGACGGTGGCGTCGCTGCCCGCGGGCCGGCTCGGGGACCGCCTTGGTCCCCGCGGCCCGGTGCGGGTGCTCGCGGCCGGGGTGGCGCTGTTCGCCGCCGCCTACCTCCTGTTCGCCGCCGGTGGCCACGGCCTGGCCGTACTTGTCGCGGGCTTCCTGGCCGCCGGGGTCGCGATCGGCTGCGTGGAGACCGCCGAGCACGCCGCCGTCGCCGCGCTGGCCCCGGCCGACCTGCGCGGGTCGGCGTTCGGGCTGCTGGCCACCGTCCAGTCACTGGGCAACCTCACCGCCAGTGCCATCGCCGGCGTCCTGTGGACCACGCTGTCCCCGACGGCCGCGTTCGTCTACCTCACCGCCTGGACGCTGCTCGCCCTGCTGGGGCTGCTCACCGCCGCCCGCGGCCGGTAGCGCGCCGACCACCAGCCGCTGCCCGACACGGTCAGCGG
>NZ_JALKFU020000852.1 GCF_023242965.2 Frankia sp. AgKG'84/4 | reverse complement strand
CGACGCTGGTGACCGCCGCCGGCACCGCCCTGCCCGACGTGCGCAACGCCACCGATCTCACCAGGGCCCCGGTGTCCAGCGCCGGTCAGGGCACCGCGCCGACCGGCCTGGTCACCCGCGACCTCGTCGCCGGCCAGGGCGCGCAGGCCGGGGTGTCGAGCACGGTGAGCATCCGCTACTCCGGCGTGCTGTGGCGCAACGGCAAGGAGTTCGACTCGACCTGGACGGGCGGGGACGGCCAGCCCGTCAGCTTCCCGCTGGCCCAGACGATCCCCGGGTTCGGCCGGGGGATCTCCGGGATGAAGGTCGGCGGCCGTCGCCAGATCGTGATCCCGCCCGACCTCGGCTACGGTCCCTCCGGCGGCCAGCCGCCGACGATCCTCGCCGATGACACCCTGGTGTTCGTCGTGGACCTCGTCGCCGTCGAGGCCACCGACAGGCTCGGTGCCACGCCGGGCGCCGGCGGGGCGAGCGGCGAGCAGTAGTCAACGTGGCCGGGCCGGGCGCGGCCGGGGGCGATGTCCGCCCCGGTCCGCCCGACGGCTAGCCTGTGTGAGTGTGTCCCGGCGCCGTGTGGAACGCCTGCTCAACCTGACGATGTGCCTCATGGCGACATCGCGGTTTCTCACGGTCTCGCAGCTCGGCGATCTCGTCGAGGGCTACGACCCCGGCGCAAGCGCGGAGGAGCAGGACGCCTTCCGCCGGATGTTCGAGCGGGACAAGGCCTACCTGCGCGAGATCGGCATCCCGCTGGAGACCGGCACCGACTCGGCCTTCACCGACGAGACCGGCTACCGCATCCAGCGCGGTGACTACGCCCTGCCCGACATCGAACTGGAACCGGGCGAGGCGGCGGCGCTCGCGCTCGCCGGCTCGCTGTGGTCGACCACCGCGCTGGCCGGCCCCGCCGCCACCGCCGCTCCTGGCGGCGATCTGCGCAGCCG
>NZ_JALKFU020000851.1 GCF_023242965.2 Frankia sp. AgKG'84/4 | reverse complement strand
GGTACCCGCGGGCGGACAGCGCGCCGCCTGGGCAGGCCCGCGTCCGTCGACTCCACCGGCCGCGACGGGTCCGGTGGCCGCGGACCGGCCGCCGTGAGGATCCCCGCCGTCGTGAGGCCGTGAGCGGGGGTCGCGGCGACGGTGCGGGTGCCCGACCAGCTGGACTCCGGCAGTTCGCAGAGCAGCGTGGCCGGCAGCAGTACCGAGGCGGTCGTGCCGTGGGGATGGCGCGGCGCCAGCCAGGTGCGGATGGCGTGCCGGGTGGCGATGCGGTTGACGACGGCCAAGCCCATGTGACGCACGGCGTCGTCGTCGAGCACGGGCTCCGAGCGCAGCCGGTCGTTGATCCGGTGCAGCCGGTCGGGCGGCAGGCCGATGCCCTCGTCCTCGACCCGCAGCAGCGCACTGCCGTGCTCGGTGAGATGCACCCCGACCCGCACGGGGGCGGTCGGCGGCGACGATTTGGTGGCGTTGTCGAGCAGCTCCGCGAGCAGCCGGCCGACGTCCTGCGCGGCGAACCCGACGACGCCGAGCGGCACCACCCGGCCGATGGTGACCCTGGAGTAGTAGCTGATCGAGGACATCGCCGCGCGGATCACGTCGACGAGCGGCGTGGCCTCGGTGACGGCGTCGTTCGCGTCGCGGCCGGCGAGCACGCGCAGGTTCTCCGCGTTGCGACGCAGCCGAGTGGCCAGATGGTCCAGTTCGTACAGCTCGGCGAGGCGCTCGGCGTCCGCTTCGCGCGCCTCCAGGCCCTCGAGCTGGGACAGCAGACTGTCCACCAGGTTGAGGTCGCGCAGGGCGATGTCGGCGCAGATGGCGGACAGCGCCTCGGTACTCACCACGGATCCTGGCGGTGGCTGGGCTGCCGGCGGCGCGGTCGCCGGGCCCATGTCCGCCGGCCGGGCGGTCGTCGCGGTCGCCCGGGCCGCCGCGGCTGGTGCGG
>NZ_JALKFU020000850.1 GCF_023242965.2 Frankia sp. AgKG'84/4 | reverse complement strand
GCCGCGCCTAGGCCAGGAAGGCGGGCTTGAACACGTCCTCGGCCCACTGCCGGAAGGTCGTCGCGGTCGTGGCCTCGGGCGTGCGGGGCTCCGCGTTGTAGAGTCCGCCGTCGATCGCGGTCAGCAGGTCGGCGAGCCACTGCGCCGACGCCTCGGCGGTGCCGGTCCGGATCAGGTTGGCCTTGAAGACCTCCGCGGGCACCTGCTGGTACCGGACGGGCCGGCCGAGCACCTCCGAGAGGATCTGGGCCTCGTCGTTGTGGGAGATGTCCGCCGGGCCGAGCACGGGAATGTAGTCCCGGCCGGTCCAGGAGTCGTCCAGCAGCGTCCGCGCCGCGACGGTGGCGATGTCCCGGGTGGCGCAGGTCGGCAGCTTCAGGTCACCGTTGACAGGGAACAGGAACACTCCCTGATGCTTGATCACCGGGATCTGCCACAGCAGGTTCTCCATGAACGCGGGCATCCGCAGGGTCCGATAGCTCACGCCGGTCTGGTCGATGAGCTCGCCCATGGCTTTGCCCATCGTGTCCGTGTCGGCGGTCTCCTGGTGGCCCAGGCCGCCGACGTAGACCAGGCGCCGGACGCTCTGCTTGCCGATCGCCTCGCACAGCGGCCGGGTGAAGTCCAGCGCCCGCTGCACGGGGTCGGTCGAGGTCGGGTCAGGGGGCAGCAGCCAGAACACCGAGTCGGCGCCCGAGAGAGCGTCGGCGAGGACGCTGGCGTCGGCCAGCGAACCCTGAACGACCTCGACCCGGCCAAGGAAAAGCGGGTCGAGGCGCGCGGGGTCCCGCGTGATCACGCGCACCGGCGCGCCGGCGTCAAGCAGATCGGCGACGAGCTGTCGACCGATCTGACCAGTGGGGGTGCAGACGACGATCATGGAGCCTCCCAGAACAGCGCAAGCGGAAGCGGAATTACTCTTCATGTTAAGAGATACAGAACCGGG
>NZ_JALKFU020000849.1 GCF_023242965.2 Frankia sp. AgKG'84/4 | reverse complement strand
AGAAGGTGTTTGAGATCGTCGGTTAGATGATTCTCTGTAGCGGTCGGGGTCCTGGCCGTCGGGCGGGTGCGCGCCGGTCGATCCGCCGGGCCATGACGCCGATCATCGCCCAGCGGATCAGGGCTTCGGCGTGGTCGGGGCGGCGTTCGTAGTCCCGGGCGTGACGACGGTGTCCGGTGATCCACGCCAGGGTCCGTTCGATGACCCAGCGGCGGGGCAGGACCTCGAAGCCCTTCTGCCCCGCAGGCCGGCGCACGACCTGCACCCGGAGCCCAAGCAGACGGGCGGCCCAGTCCACGATCGTCCCGGCGAACATCCCGTCACCGAACACCAGCTGTAACCGGCGGCCGGCGAAGTAGCTGTCGAGAAGAACCTGCCGCCCACCGGCGGTGTCATGCGTACTCGCGGGAACGACCAGCACGGCCAGCAGCAGTCCCAGGGTGTCAACGACGAGGAATCGCTTGCGGCCGTTGATTTTCTTACCCATGTCGAAGCCGCGGCTGGCCGCCGGGACGGTGTCGGCGCCCTTCACGGACTGGGAGTCGATGATCCCTGCCGTCGGTTCGGTGTCACGTCCCTCCTGCACGCGGAGCTGGTCACGTAACGCGTCGTGGACACGTTCGGTCACGCCCTGGTCGTGCCAGCGGGCGAAGTAGTAGTAGACGGTCTGCCACGGTGGATAGTCCGACGGCAGCGCCCGCCAGGCGCAGCCGTTGCGCACGACGTACCCAATCGCGTCGACGAGATCGCGGCGGTCGTGCTTCTCGCGGCGGCCGATCGACGCTGCCGGCGGCAGCAGCGGCTCGATCAGCGCCCACTGGGCATCGGTCAGATCAGACGGATAGCGGTGACGGTGACGTCGCGGCATCCCCTGACCGTCACCCGCCCGACCACCCGGTCAGGCCCTTTCCCCGCGAACGCACACCCATCGCACACCCCGAACATCACAG
>NZ_JALKFU020000848.1 GCF_023242965.2 Frankia sp. AgKG'84/4 | reverse complement strand
ACGACGATCATGGAGCCTCCCAGAACAGCGCAAGCGGAAGCGGAATTACTCTTCATGTTAAGAGATACAGAACCGGGACTCCGATTGTCAAGGACGGAGCGTGGCTGACAGGACACGCGAGTGCGGCGCCGCCCGTCGGTCAGCGCCCGCCAGATCGAGGCACCGCACAGCACAGCCGGCCCCACCACCCGGGCAGACCAGCCACCAAACCCCTCAGAGCAACCACGCAGCAGCCCGCCGAAGCCCCATCAAGGACGCGAACCAGACACCGCACCCCGCAAGGCCATGAGCTGGCCTCCGTTCACCCTCCAGCGCGCTCCAGCGCGCTCCAGCGCGCTCCAGCGCGCCGGCATGAGCGGATCCCCCGGCGGAGGAGTACGCGACTCCTCGTGGATCTTCGATTCGGACGCCGCCCTGATTGCCTCGTCCAACGTGATGTCCGCTCTGTCCGTGTGGTGAGACTAGAGGGATTCTCGTAGGGGTGGTCTTGGCCGGCTGCGGGCACTCATCGGTCTCTTCGTCCGCCCGTTGCCACCCGCTGCCGCCGGCTGTGCGTGGCGTCGACCGCGGCATGAATCTTGCTGGCCACATCGCCCCGCGAACGACCGAGGGCTTCTGCCCGCCGGGCGGTGTCCGCGAGGTGTCCGTCGATGGGCCCGTCCCCTTCCGATCCTTCGGGATGCCAACCCGACATGGATCATGAAGCCTGACTGGCGACCTTGATCCACGAGGTGCCGCTAGGACACGTGGGTCAGCCGCGCCGGCCGACGGCTGCGAGGTCGGAGCGGTGCGGGGTGGCGCGCTGGCGGCGGCGGGCGAGCAGGGCGTCCGCGAGAGCGTCAGCGCGCTCCATGTCGTCGAGAGTCGCGCGGGAGCGACCATCGACGGTGAGAAGGGCGGCGAGCAGGTCGGCGGACAGCCGGTTGCGCGCCGCCACCCGCGCCACGCTCGGGGGC
>NZ_JALKFU020000010.1 GCF_023242965.2 Frankia sp. AgKG'84/4 | reverse complement strand
ATCGGGGTACTTCCTGGGAGCGGGCACGACTCGATCCTCCCAAACGGACCGGTCTCCACCAAACCCGGGGCGGTTCAGCTGGCTACACGATCGTGGTTGCCCAGGGGACTGCTGGCCGGGATGCGACGGAGATGCTCGTAACCGCTCCGCGGGCTCACCCTTCTTGCGCTCCTCGCTTCCAGCGTGGACTCGCTCAGGCGGAATTCCGCAGCGATGCGACCTTGGGGTGCCAGGACGACCAGACAGCGAAGGTCATCAGCGGCCGGCCGTCAGGTGTGGACCCACTCGCGCGGGTTGCTGTCAGCTTTCCCAGGGATGGACAGGTACCCAGCCTTCTCCAACGGATCGAAGGCGGACGATGGTCCGCTGGCTGTCGGCGATGACGCCGTCGGCCTGGGCGCCGGTCCACAGCAGGGTCACGTCGAGGTGGCGTGCACCGCCGCGAGGTGAGGTGGTGGCCGAGCTGACCACGGCTGCCTGGATGTGGATGGTGCGGTAGGTCGGTTGGAATGCGCCGGGCGGCCAGTAGTCGGGAAAGGCGGTTCGGCCGGCACCGGTGATGTCCGCGGTCAGCACCTCGCGGGCCACGGCCACCGCGGTCGCGGCAGTGGCGGGTGGTACGCCCGCCCCGGCGGGTGCGTCGAGCCCGGCCTGCAGGACAGCGTCGCTCGCAGGGCTGTCCCCGACGCGTCCCGCGTCGGGGTGGGAAGCCATTGACGGGGTGTCCGCGGGTCGGCTGGGGAGGGGATCCTCGGCGTGACGGCGAACTGGCCCCGGGGACGGAGCTGGCGAGGGAGTTCTCGAAGCGGTGGGAGTCGGGTTCGGCGGGTCGAGCACTTCTGAGTTCGGTTGCCCGGATCGTGCGCCGGGGAGACTGCCGGCCGGCCCGAAGGCCATGGCGACCATCAGCATGAGTCCTGCGGTGATCAGCACGAGTGGACCGCGAAGGCCCCGGTGCCGCGGCGACCGGGTTTTGCCGGATTCGCGCCGCGCAGCCGCTCGCCTGGCGGTGCGCGGGTCAGGATTCGACATCGGTCCCGACTCCGATGCGGCGCAGCATGTCGGGGGTGGCGGCGACATGGACGTGGTTGTGGTGCTCGGCAACGACCTTCGCGTAGACACCGGCGCAGGAGACGACCATGCCGTCCTTGACGCAGGTTCCGCCGGGCCCGGTGTAGATCAGTTCGCTGAGGCCGGCGGCGTACCGCGCCCAGTACTGGTTGATCGCGAGGAGCTGTGGGTTGTCGGCGCCGGCCAGGGCGAAGTCGACGGCCTGGCCGAGGCTGTGATAGCTGCCGGTGTCCTCTGGTCGCACTGTGGAGGTCACCACGTAGGGCACGCCGGATTTGGCCATGATGCCGATGATGGTGTCGGTGGTGTTCGTGCCGCGCGGAGCGGGCACGCCGCCGGGGACGGTTCCGGGGGTGGCAGCGCCGGCAGCGGCGCCGAGCGAACGGAAGATGTCGATCCAGTGCAGAACGTTGGCCACGTATTCGTCGCTGGCGTTGTAGCTGAAGATGGCGCGGGAAAGCTGGGACCGGTCGGCCAGGTTGGTGGGCCCCCGCCCGCACAGGTGGACGACGGTGGCGGCGGTGGCGTCGTAGACGTTGTTGGGGTCGGCGACGCCGTCGTCGTTGCCGTCCCGACCCATCGACGCCCACGAGCCCGGGATGAACTGCATCGGGCCGACCGCCCGGTCGAGCGCGGTGTCGCCGTCCCAGCGGCCGCCGTCGGTGTCGACGATGCGCGCGGTGCCGTTGGTGCCATCGAGGCGTGGCCCGAGGATCGCCGGCGTGACCTGCCCGTCGGCCGCGATCTGGTGGCCGGCGACCTGCCCCGATTCGATCTGGCCGATGCCGGCGAGGATCGACCAGGTCATGCCCGTGCAGGTGGGCGCGTACCGCTGGGCGTTGCGGGCCGCCTGGGCATAGGCGTCAAGAAGAACGGCGGGTATGCCGGTCACTGCCGACGGGGCCGGAACGATGGTATCGCCCTGTCTTCCCGCCAACGAGCTGGCCCCGGGGATGAGGACAACGACCAGCAGGACGACGCCAATGATCAGATAATTGCCGCCAAGGACCATCACGATGGCAAGAAGCCACCAGGGACGTTTCTTCTTTTCGCCATCGCCGTCCGGCGAGCGACGTCCGCGTCTTCCGACGCTGGCCCGGGCCCGGCGGACCGCTGCCTTCTTGACCATTTTCCCGACGCTGGACTTCAGTACCTGCGCGGCGATGACCGGAGCCGCCATCAGCGGCGTCCGGAAGAGGGGCGGCGCCGCCGGACTGCGGCCGACCAGATGCGTGGTGGCTGCGGCCATCGTCGCGCGGTGGGTTTCTGTGACGAACGCCAGCGGAGAGACGGGTCAGATGAGGTTCGGACCTGCCGGGCCCGGGCACGCTGGGCTTCCGCCCGACGAAATCTCTCCGCGGTATAGAGAGGTGCCTCCATACGGTTGAGGAAATGGGACGGTGAGACCGCGCGCCGGGCGATGCCCAGATTTCTGCGGTACTCCTGGGCGTAGTTCCTCGTTGCGGCCACTCGTCGCCGGCCGGCCGCCACCGCGCTCTGCCGCCTGGCGCGAACCGCCCGCGCGGCCCGCGGTGCCGAGACGGGCAGGCCGACGGTGTACGCGGTGGCCGTCCGCCCAGCTCTTCCCCCGAAGCGCAGCGTTCGTGCGGCGGAGGAACTGAGCCGGTCGAGTCGACTGGCGGGCCGCGCCGCGTTCCCGCCGGCGGTGTTCCCGCCGGCGGTGTTCCCGCCGGAACGGCCACCGCCTCTGCGCAGCGCGCGCCGCCAGTACATGGCCCGTTCGATGGTCTCCACCGGGCGAGGGGAGTACTGGTCGCGCCCCACGTTCCATGGGGTACCGCCGCCGCCGCCGCCGCCGCCACCACCGCCGGCCGCCGCCGCCGGTTGCATCCACGAGGCCACCGGGGCGTTCGCTCCGGGCTGGAAGCTGCGCAGGCGGTCGCCGGCCTGCTGGGACAGGCGGTCGCTGGCGCGGCGCAGGCGGCGGTAGAACATGAACGAGGCCGCGACCAGCAGATCCAGCATGCCGAACCGGACAATCATTGGCTGATGATTGGTCGCGTCCAGCAGGTTGGTGAGGAAGAACAGATAGATGGAAAGGAAGACGATGCCGATCAGCACTGCGGCGGCCGCGCGGAGGCAACCAATGATCCAGGAGTAGAAGATCGCTCTCCCGGGGCCGGGTGCCTGACCGAAGGCTACGGCGAAAAAGGTGAGGCAGACCAGGGTGACCAGGGCGAGCTGGGCGACGAGCAGGCCACCACCGATCGTTATCAGCAGCGCGCAGACGAGAAACGCGGCGAGTTGGACGAGTAATGACGCGACGAGGCGCTCCATCGTCATCTTCTCGTTCCAGTCGGCCATCTTGTCGCAGGTGTCGTGGGCCTTGCCGCCGACTTTCCGCAGGTAGTTCTTGCGGGGATCTCCCTTCGTGTCCCATGGTCCGTTCACCAGCGCGTCGTGATACATCTGAAGGCAGGGCGACGGGTTCTTCGGGTCATCCAGGATCTGGCCGGTGTTGAGAATCTCGTTCGGCTCGACGACGAACGCGTGCTTGATCTTCTCGGTCACCGGGCGAGCGATGGAGACCGGATCGGTGGCGGCGTTGGTGTCGCAGCCGCCGGTCGGGGCGGCGGCGACGCACAGGGCGACATCGCGGGTGGTGTGCAGCAGGCCGTGATCCCCGAGGATGAGGGTGTTCGGGGTCGCGAGGAGAGTGGCTGCCAGGGCGGAGATCAACAGACTGGTGGCGGCCTCGGCGAAGCCGCGGGAAAGTCGACCCCTGGTGATCTGGATGGCCGACCAGAGCTGGGACGAGAACAGGCACAGCAGCGGTATGCCGAGCTTCGCGAGGGCGTTGTCCTGGTAGGCCCGAGCGGCCCGGCCGGCCGGTTCGGACATCGTCGAGGCGATGCTGAACTGCAGCGAGTAGGTGATGACCCAGATCCCGATGCGGATCGTGTCCCGAGTGAGCGCGAAGCTCCATTGCGTGATGAAGCCGGTCGCCTTGGTGAGGACGCTTCGCCAACCGCCGCTGTCGTACCAGATGTCGAAGTGGTCGATCGGAATGCAGTCGAGGCTGGTGCCCGTCGACTTCGGGCACACCGGGTCCACGCCGAACAGGGCACCGTCGAGCCCGGTAGGTGGTTTGCTGTCCTCCTCCTCGTCGTCGGACGAGTCGGCCTCGGGGGCCGTGGTGGTCGGCGTTGACGCCGTTCCTGACGGCGCGCTCGCGGCGGGAGCCGGCGCGACTGTGGGCAGCGCCACAGCCGGCGGATCCGGCGTTGCGCTCGTGACGGGAGCGGGAGCAGCCGTCGGCGGCACCCCGGCCGGCATGGCCGCACCCGCGTGTGCCGGGGCGGCGGCGGAGAGCACGAGCACCAGGCCGGTCAGCACCATGACGGCGAGCCCGAGACGCCCGGTGAACGGGAGGCCACGGAGCCACCGCGCTCGCGATCGGGACGGCAAGGACGTCACTGGCCGTCCGGAGCGGCCGAACGCATGGACGGCCCGCGGCGGTTACCCCCGGCGTTCCACGCGGGAGGAAGGGGCTTGCCGAGCAACGTCAGGTCCTTCACGGCCGGCACACCGGGAGCGCCCGCGGCGGCGACGGGCGCGGCCGGCTGGCTCGCGGTCCGTTGGCCGCGGGCAGCCGCGCGGGGGTTGCTGTCCCAGGCGGCGGTCAGGCCGGCGATCGGGGGTGGGACGATCTGGAGGAAGCCGACTCGGCCGTCGAGGTCGCGCAGGTAGCATTCGCCGACCCGGTCGGGCTGGCGTTCAGCGTCGGGGTTGATCTCCTGCAGAGCGGTGACGTGTTCCTCGTCGACGTCCATCCCGAGTAGTTCCAGGGCCTGCTCGGCGGCGTACCGGCTGCCCTGACGGCCGGCGACGCGGATCGGGATGAGGGCGCGCAGCCGGGGCTCGCCGAGCGAGGCGACGTCCTGGGCGGCGACCCAGACGGCGGCGTTGGCCCGGCGGGATTCCCGCAGGCCCTCCTCGTAGAGCTGGGCTCCCTCGACACTTGCGGTGAGGAAGCTCGCCTCGTCCAGGCACATGGCGCCGAAGCGGCTGCGGTCGGTAAAGGTGATCTTGCGCATGATGGCGGCGGCGAGGTAGACCATGGCCTGCGCAAGCAGCTGTTCGCCGAGCAGCCGCTTGGCCAGCTCCGGGCTCAGCAGCACCTCGCGGGGCGGTGGCTTGAGGCCGGGGGTCCAGAGGATCACCGAGTCCGCGCGGGACAGGCGCAGTGGTGGCGCGTCGCCGAAGACGACCCGTGCGAGCTTCTCGCTGATCCGCCCGCGCAGGCGACCGGCGACGAGTTCCGCCGCGTCGCCGAGGCGACGGCCGCGGTCCTCACGCGCGCGCTCCTCCAGCACCCCGACGAGGTTCGCAGCCCGGGGCCGCCGGTCACCGAGCACGGTTTTGATCGCGGAGGTCAGCACGTCGCCTTCGGTCTCCTGGATGCCGATGCCCAGGAGCAGGCACAGGAATCCGGTGCCGAACTGCAGCGCCTCGTCGCCAGTGAAGATCTGCAGCGGGTCGATGCTCACGGCGGCGTCCGAGGTGAGAGTGACCACCTCGGTGCTTCCTGGGGCGTTCTGGGCGAACTGCACCCATTCGCCGTGCTCGGTGCGGTCGAGGGTGGCGAACTGGCCGCCGCGGGCCAGCGCTCCCCAGGCGAGATGCTTCAGCGTGAACGACTTGCCGGCGCCGAGAGCCGCCGTGATGGCGATCGAGCCCGACCGGTCGGTGGCCGGTCCGCGTGCCGGGTCGAGCAGCACCGGACGGGCGCAGCCGCCGTCGAGGGAGAAACCCAGCAGCATGCCGTTGGGGTCGCCGAGGTCCGCGCCGGCGAACGGGTTGCCGGCGGCGAGCTGACGGGGCGTAAGCATCTGCTCGAAGTCGCGGCATGCCCGCGGTGGCGGGTTGCCCGGTTTGCCGCCCTCGTAGAGGGCTTCCTGGTCGCCGATGGGCCGGGCCAGCCGGTACTCCCCGCCGCGCAGCACGGCTTGGAGGCGGGCGATACGCCGGTCCGCCTCGGCGGGGTCGTCGGCGGCGACGGAGAACACCAGGGTGGTGGCGAGCATCGGATCAGAGGAGGAACTCAGTTCGGCCTGGGCATCGTCGAGGGCGTCGATGGCATTGCCGAGGCTGGTGGGCAGCCCGGCGGTCTCCCCGACGTACTCGTCCTTCTGCGAGACGAGTTGTCGCAGCTTCCGTCGTGCCGTACGGCGGGCCTCCTCGTTGGGAATCACCCGTAGGCGGGCGTACCAGTCGACCGGATCGTCGACGGTGTCGTCGACGCCGAACCACTCGGCACCATCCGGGAAGGAGAACGCGTCGGGCATGTCGGCCAGCGCGCCGTAAGCCTGATAACCGGTTCCGAAGGCGCTGGTGAGCTGGACGTAGCGGCGCAGACCCTCCGGACGTTTCGGGTCGCCACGGTCGCCGCCCTCGAAGGCCACCGCTTCGTCGAGCACTGTCAGTGCGGGGCCGATCAGGTGCCCGTCACTCACCCGCGACTCCGCGGTGAACCGCTGCCCCTGCGGATCGTGGCGCGGATCGCCGTGGTCGAGGTCCGCGTCCGGGCCGTCCAGGGGCAGGTCGAAAAGCCCGCGGCGGTAAGCCCGCGCGTAGATCCACGCGACCTCCGTCGCCGTAGCCCGCCGCAGCAGCGGGCCCGCCGCCAGCCTGGTGAGGTAGTCGGCCTCCTGCTGGCGGCGGATGCGCACCTCGGTGCCGGCCGGCGGACGGGCCGGCAGGCCGAAGGCGCCAGTGACCCGGGCGGCGGCGGACGCGGCGATCGTGCGAGCGCCGACGAGCGGCCGGGCGGCGGGCAGCTCGGCGACGAGGAACCGTGCCCGGTCGTAAAGGTCGCAGTCGACCAGCAGGTCCAGGGTGGCGTCCGCGGCGGCGATCCAGTCCGGGTGGACCTCCAGGTCGATGCCCTCGACCATCCGCTGGACGGTGGCGATCGGGTCGATCGGCATGGTCAGCGACATCAGCATCGCGTCGGCCCGCAGCTGAGCGAGGATGCCCCGGGTGGCGTGGTACAGCTTGAGCTTCTCGGCCCGGGAGGTGTGCAGGTAGCTGGCAGGTTGTACCCGCCAGACCGCCAGTACCGTCCCGTGCGCTGTCCAGACCAGATTGCCGGCGATGTGCCGGGCGGGTGCGGTCATCGTCCGCCCCCGCGTGGGTCGGTCGGTGACAGGAGATCGCCCAGGGTGGTTGCTGCGGTTGCGAGTTCGCGCTTCGGCTCCGTCGGTGACCACGCAGGTCCGAGCGGAAGATCGAGGTCTCGGACGAGGATGCGGCGAGGGACGCGCGGCGCCTGGCGGCGCAGGGACGGTCGGGTGCGGCCGTGTCGGCGGCCCGATCGGGGGGCGAGTGCGTAGACGACGAGCGCGACGACGGTGCGCAGGGGGCTGCGACCCTCCGGCCGGACGAACCGCTCGGCCATCGCGAGCCCGTACGGCACGCCGACCAGCACCAGGATGTCGAAGGCCGCGCCGAACCGCATCCACACGCCACGGGTGATGTAGAGCGTGATGACGCCCCCGACGAACACCCCGACCTGCGTCAACGAGTAGGGCCCGAAGGGGATGGCGTGCCCGCCGGGCAGCTGCCCGATGACGGTCCCGTGCCGGTGCGCCTTGGCGTAGTTGCGAAACACCAGCCGCTCGTCATCCGCGGACCGCTCAACCGCGTTACTCATGTCCCGCTCCGGGAAGAAGCGTGAGAGAGGACGGCACCATCGAGCGGGACAACCTGTGGTGAGCTGGACACAACAGTGATCGCAGGCGCGCCGTTGATCTCGTTCTCGGTGCGCTTGGAGTTCGGGATGTAGCTGGTGGCGAGCCAGTACGCCACGGCGCCCGTCAGGCCGGCCATGACAACTTTCGCGATCCCTCCCTTGCTCATGTGCATCGTCGTGAGAATCGTGACGACGATGACGAGACCCAAGGCGGCCAAGGCGAGGGTCTGTGCGTGGTTGACCAGATTGTTGAACGTGTCGAACCAGCCACCCGCCGCGAGGATCTCGCGGGCCGGCGGTGGGGACGTCGGTGAGGCGGCCATCGGTGCTGGCTCCTTCTCAGCGGGACGCGGACTCGGGCGAGGCCGGCGTCGCGGCGGCGGTGTCCGCTGCTGCGGATGCAGGCGCCATGGGGTCCGGTGCGGTTTCGGTCGGCCAGCCCGCAGCCGGCTGGCTGGTCGACGGCTGGCCCGCCGACGGCTCGGCCGGCGGTGAGGTCAGCGGTGCGGAGGTGTCCTGCGGGGTGGGAGCTGGTGCCACCGGCGGCGGTTCGGCGCCGCGCAGCGGGGGGGTGCTGTCCAGCGAGGAGACCTCCCACCGCCCGGCCCGTGCGGTCAGCCGCAGCGGGTAGGACAGCATGCGGATGCCGTCCGGGCCGGATACCCGGATCGTGGCCAGTACCCGCAACCGCTGGCCGTCCGCGGGCGCGGGGGCCTCGTTCGGATCGTTGTTGGCCGCAGGGGCTGTGTCGCGGGCGAGACTGACCAGCTCCACGCCGGTGTAGGGGGCGGGAACGATGGAGCGCACGCCCGCGCCCGGACTGCTGTACCGGGCGACCTCTCCGTCGCCTGTCAACAGCGCCGCGAGGAAGCGCCGGACAACGTCGTTGACCGGGTCGTTCAGGCCGACGTCCGCACCGTCGAGGGCGAGGTTCGGCGAACCCGAAAGAGTGGGCGGGCAGGAAACCCGATCCGGTAGCCGGGTGGCGGCGTACCCGCTGGGCGAGCCGGTCGGGTCGACCCCACCGGCGATCGCGTCTCCCCGGGCCAGCAGCGACACCTGATAGCAGGCCAGCACATCGCCGGCGGGCCTCGGCGTCGGCACGGAGTCCTGGGCGCCGGCGAACCCGTCGGTCTCGCCGGTGCCTCCGGTGCCTCCGGTGCCTCCGGTGCCTCCGGAGCCGGCACCACCCACCGAGGCGGTGGCCTGCTCGGTGACGGCGACAGTCACGGCCCAGTAGCCGGGCGCGGTCTCCGCGGAGCGAAGCGTGTAGGTGGACATCATCGTCGGGCTGGCCGCGACGGGCGTGACCTTGTCCAGTGCCGGGACGCCCGGGTAGAACATCCGCAGCTGGTCCTCCTCGCCTTCGCCGGTGCGCAGGTAGGTGGAGACGAACGCCTCGGCCCAGCCGGTCGGGCCCACCGGGGAACGGACCGTCTGCGGCCGAGCCGAGGTGGCGTCCGCTGGTCGGGTGAACCAGGCCGCGAGACCACCGATCGCGCCCGTGCCGACCAGCAGCCAGAGCAGCGCCGAGGCCGCGGTCGTTAACCGGGCGGCATGGTGCGACGAGCGGATGACGGCCGACCCGGAGTCGTCGTCTGGTTCCGCGGCGGACGCGTCGTCGTCGGGTTCCCTCCGCGGCTGGGAGAGCCCGCGTGTTCGGACTTTCGTCATCGCGTCACCTCCGGCGGGCAGGCCGGCGACGGGTGGGTCTCATGGTCGTCTCCTGTGTTCGAACGTCGAGCGGGCGGGCAGTGGAACGGGCACAAGGAACTGCCCGGCTGCCCGGGAAAGGCACGCGCGGCGCGGCGAAACGGACATCGATCCCGTCGCCATGCCCACCTCGAACCGAGCTGGCCGCCGATCGCGGCACGGGCGGCGTGGGCACCTCAGGTCCGATGCGCGAGTTCGATATCGGCGACGTCGAGGAGAGGGACGTCCCGGCGGTCGCCGGGCTGGTGGATGGGGACGAGGCGAAGCACGTCGGCCATGACGCGTCGCTCAAGGCGCCGGCTGTACAGCCGCGCGACGACACAGGCCACGGCCAGCACGCCGACGAAGATCCCGAGAGCCGGCCAGGCGGCGACGACTTCCCGACGGCGCAGCGCTTCCAACACGAGCAGGGCGACCGGGTAGGTGGCCGCGGCCAGCGACCAGCAGATCCGGTCGCGGGTCTCGTGGCCGCGGGAAGCGCGGATGATCTCTCCCGCGGCGTCGTCGATGCCGGCGTGCAGGCCGATCCGCAGTCGAGTCACCCGACCCGACCAGGTCAGCTCCGCCGTCGCCTCGGTGCCCGGCACCCAGGCGATCGGCGGCACCCTGTCACCCTCGCTGGCCAGGGCGGCCACCACGTCGACGAGGGCCGGTTCCGGCCCCGCCTGCGATGCCAGGGCGTCGGCGGCCCCCGGCGGGAACTCGATGTCAGGAAGGCGCGGAAAGACGGACAGATCGGGGACCCAGCCGGTCGACGGGGTGGACGGCATGAGCGGTGCTCCTTCGCGGGCGATGGGTGGTTTACGGCGAGACGCGGTTCGTTGATGTGCGGCCGGGGCGGGGCCAGCGAGGGATCAGGCAGCCACGGCCAGCGGCCAGCGGCCAGCGGCGCGGGCGGCGGTCGCGAGGGTCGCCTCGGCCCGCTGGCGGCGTCGGCGGACGCTGGCCGCGGCGATCCCGAACTCGTCCGCCAGCTCGTCCGGGCTGTGATCGGCGAGGCGGGTGCGGGCGATGAGACGCACCGCGTCGGCGGACAGCACGCCCGCGCGCAGCGCCCAACGGAGAAGGTCCACGAGGGCCTCGGTGTAAAGGAGATGCTCGTCCGGTCCGGTGTCGGAGGGGATTTCGGTCAGGGCGTTGTCGTCCCCGGACAGCCGGAGCGGGTGGTCGCCAGCGCGGGCGTGGGTGACCTGACGGGTCAGTCGGGTGCGGACATCGTTGAGGAGGTTGAGATTCGCCGGGCCGCGGCGGGTCCGCCAGTGGTAGTGCCGGATTCCGGCGATAAGGAGTTCCAATGCGATGGCGGCGCATTCTTCCCGGTCCGAGACCAGCCAGAGGCTGCCGCCGTCGGGGAGCTGGTGCATCCACCGGGAACGAGCGCACAACGCCTTCAGACCGGGCAGCAGAATCTGCGTCAGAAGGCGTACCGCGAGATCCTGGTCGGCGTCCCGGCTGGCCGGCCGGTGACTCTTCTCTGCGGCGCTGGGTTCGGGAAAGCCGGACGTAATTCGGGTAAGGGCAAGGGTCACTGCACCGACTTGCTCGTAGTCGGCGAGGTTCTGACCGGCGGCCAGGATGCTTTCCGGGGAAGCCAGCTCACGGAGAGCCGGGTCCAGGGTGGACCAGTGTCGGGTGGCGGACCGCAGCCGGGGGCTGGCCGCGAGGTGCGCCCATTCCATTTCCAGCGCGTCGAACACTGCGATGCGCCGCCATGTGGGGGAGGTCTGCATCAGGGCTCCGTTCTCGAGTCGGTCGAGGTTGTGGAGCCACTGTCGTCAGCGGTGTTGCCGTTCTGATTGCTCACGTACCTGGTTGCCTACGTCGTAGCCGCAGGCAACTCACCGAGAGAGTTGGTTGCCCGGTACAGATTGATCTGTGGTTCCCCTGCTATGCAGGCCAATGAGCCATCAGCTCTATCGGGGAAGCGCGCCAACCGTATCGAGCGGTGTCACGCGGATTTCGGTAGCTGTGGAGAGGCGTACCGGTTGCAGTGGAAGTAGCTGGGGGACACCGGCAAGGGCGAACGTTCCGGTCCAGGTCACCGTGACAGCGACCCGGAAATATCCCGGTCTGCTGTAGCGGTGCGTCACGTCGACTGCGCTCCCACCCTTCGCGGCCAGCGCCATGTTGGATGTCGCCTCCGCTGTGCCGTCGCCGAAATCCCAGTGGTACCGCGGGGAAGCATGGATAGTGGCCGCCAGTGGTTCAGCTGTCCTCGTCGTATCCCCCGAGTAGGTCGAGGGTCCGTTCGCGTGAAAGTGAAATCCGGGTCGGGCGAGACCAGGGGTCCAGGTCGTGGCCGTGATCGAGGACTCCGGCAGCAACGTCTCGCGCATGATTTCGGTCAACGCCGTTTGAACCTGGGCCAGCGGAACCGGGCCGTCAACGAGCAGGTAGTTGCCGCAGCCGGAGACGGTGCGGTCATACCCCGCACGCTCGTCCGGGCTCATCGTGGGGTCGGGACCGACCGTGGTGAGTAGATCGCAGACCGCGGACGGGTCGGCGGGACAGCTGACGTCACAAAGAGTCGTGGAAGGCGTGGGCGGTACAGGGACAGGGACAATCATTCCGTCTCTGTAGCTGTACTGATAACGGTAGCCACCGGGTGCCGACTGGAGAGCGCAGGTCCCCCAGAGGGTTCCGGCGCACGGCGTGGTTGCCACGGGTCCAGGGTCAGCCTTCACGGGCGCAACACGGACAGCCATGCCTGTGGCGGCCAGAACGACGATCGCGGCCAAGGCCCGGCCGCGCCGCCAAGGTCGCCGAGACATCCGAGCGCACCGGAGTGGAACCAGTCGTAGCGACGGTGACATCCATCGGGAGGCGTTGTGGGTCATGGTCGAGGAAGGCGCCGGGCAGCCTGCGGGCGCGACGTGACCTGATGCCAGCGACGACCGGTCAGCGGCGGGTTGGTGCTGGTTGCTAGTTACCTACCCGACGTTGCTCAGGTTCCCGACGTTGCCCAGATTGCCCAGGTCTCTGAGGTTACTGAGGTTGCCCGGGCCGCCTGAGTTGCCTGAGTTGCCTGAGGTGCCTGAGGTGCCTGAGGTGCCTGAGGTGCCTGAGGTGGCAGTGCCTCCGGACGGTTGCCGAGGCAACGTTGCCGGAGGCTTTGGACCAGGTTGCCTGGGCATGCGATCAGGCCGAGGTGCGGAGGTTGCCCGCGGCCGGCGGAGATCACCGCATCGGCGGGCGAGTCCCGATCACGAAGGCGAAACGGTCGGGGAACGAGAGCATCGACTCCGGATGGGCGAGGTCGATCTCGCCTATCCCCGCATCAATCTCCGCTGCGTCGAACGTCGAAAGGATAGACATGTAACGGCCGCGTACCATTTCGAGGTAGCGTTCTTTCGGAACAGTCAGCGCGAACTCTCGATATTCGATGCCTGCGGACAGGCCAGCCCGGCGAACGTATGCGGCGATCTCTTCCGGGTCCGGCTGCAGCTCCTCGAACCTCCGTAGGGCCTCGTTAAACAGTGGATAGCGAATCTGGGTGGGAAGCATGATGATGAGCAGGCGACCATCGTTGACGAGGAGTCGGCTGAGGCCCGTGATGGTCTGTTCGCGGTCGGCAGGAGCGACGTGGTGAATGACTTCCTTGAGGAGGATCGCGTCAATGGAACGAGGTCGGACCCGCGGTCGGACGGTCCCCGTGCGCACACTGCCGAGCTGCTCGGCCGAGGCGAGGACCGGATGAATCCCGGCCGTCGGCTCGACCCGATCGAGCATGGCCGCGGACGGGTCGGCGCACAGAACGGGTTTGACCGGTCGGACCGCCCGTACGAGCTGGCGTGCGTACAAGCCCGTCCCGCAGCCCACGTCGAGGATACGATGATGGGGCCGAAGCGCGAGTGACTCCGCAACCCTCTCTGTCATCCACCTCACGAAGGTGTCACTGTGGGTCCAAAGTTGATCGTAGGTGGCGGCGAGGCGCTCATAGTGCCGCGAGCTTGTGGATGTCATGGTTTACTCGCTTCCTTGCGGCCAAGTCATCGCCGACCCAGAATTCTGTCATGTTATTTGTCTCCGTATACTGCTATGAACCGTCCAATCGCTGTCCAGAGTCCGTCAGCCTCGGGCGGGAGACGGCCTTGCTGTCGCCAGGCATCCTCGATGCGTGCGTGCACCGCATGCAGGGTGTCGGCGTTCTCACGTGCCAGCTCACGAAAAATTACTTCAGCAGTGGATTTCTGCGTGGCGGGACCAGGCGCGCGTTCTTCCGCGGTCTCCGGTGGCTCATCCGCTCCGAGGGCGGCGAGGCGCGGGGCTGTGGGCACCGCGTAGCGGGTGCCGGCCTTGATGGGCAGCACGGGAAACTGATTTTTGCGAACCAGCTCGTATGCCTTGGTTCTGCCAATATCCAGAATGCTGGCTGCGGTTGTCAGATCGGTGGTGATGCCGAGCGCGCGCACGGCCTCGGGAGTCCATCGGTGTCTATCGGCGGTGGCGGCCATCGCGGTCCCCTTCTGCTGTCAGTGGTCGTGACACTCGTCCTATGATGTCGGTATCAGATCAGGTGATCTGGCGGAGCTCGTCCCCGTGGTCAAGGGTGGTCCGTTCGCCGTTGCCGCCTCACCACCGCTAGAGGCGCGGCACGCCTGCTTCTGCAACATCTGGTGCCACCCGAACATCTGGTGCCACCCGAACATCTGGTGCCACTCGAACATCTGGTGCCACCCGAACATCTGGTGCCACCCGGCGCCGAGGGGCACCCGATGTCTCGGCGTCATCGATCGGACTGGAGACGGACGGACGTTCGCCGCGGGTTCACCAGTCCGAACGAGGGTCGGTAACCGGTCACGGAGGGTGGTGCCGGCACCGTGCCCCGCGCCTGCTCCGCGGCCGAACTGGCTCCCTCATGATCGAACGCGAATGTCGGACTTCGGCCATCGGTCCGGTGTGAAGCCCCTGACCTTGGGGTTTGGCCACCGTGGGTGGCGAACGTCCTGATGGACGGTGGTGGGCGGACTCGTCACCGCCGATGCCGGGCCGGGGAGCTGACGGAAACGTCCTGTCTCTTTGTGACCGAACGTTCTGGCATGGACACCTCATGCCGCTCTGTCCTTGAGCGTGTGGAATCCTCACGGCGGGCCGAAGCAGTCCGCCGTGCTCAGAAGCGGCGCGGGTCCGGCCTTCTCAATCGCCGGTGTCGCATGTTTCACACAGCTGAGGGGAACTGGACAGGTGCGAGTCTCGAGGTTTCGCCGCCGTTGGGTGGCGGTCGGCGGATGCGTCGCGGCGCTGACGGTGGGCCTGACCGCCTGTTCCGGCTCGTCGAGTGGCTCCGACGGGGTCAGCTCGTCCGCCACGGGGTCCGCCGCCGCGTCGCGTTACGCGACACCGCTGAAGGGGATCTGCCCGTCCACCGTCGTCATTCAGGCGAACTGGTGGCCCGGCCTGCCCGACGGTTACCTGTATCAGCTGCTCGGCGCGAACCCGACGATCGACGTGGGTAAGAACCGGGTCGAGGGACCACTGGGCGACACCGGCGTGCGGCTGCAGGTGCGTGCCGGCGGACCGGCGACGGGTTTCCAGCCGGTGACCTCGCTGCTGGCCCAGGACGACAGCATCCTGGCCGGCTACGTGGGCACCGACGAGGCCGTGCAGGCCTCCGCGAAGCAGCCGACGGTCGCCGTCCTCGCGCCCTACGAGAAGTCTCCGCTGGCGCTGATCTGGGGCGACCCGGCGTGGAAGTTCACCAACGTCGCCGAGATTCGCCAGTCGGGCGCGACGGTGCTGGCCAGTGCCAGTGGAACCTCCTTTCCCGACGTCTTCGTCCGGGAGGGGCTGCTGACCAAGACCCAGGTCGACACCTCCTATCAGGGATCGCCGGACCGGTTCGTCGCCGCCGACGGCAAGATCGTGCAGCAGGCGTTCGTCACCAACGAGCCCTATCTGCTCGAGCACGACGTCAAGGCGTGGGGCCGGCCGGTGCAGTACCACCTTCTGCAGGACGAGTACCCGGCGTACATCTCCGCACTTGCCGTCCGCCCGGACAAGGTGTCGAGCCAGCGTGCCTGCCTGGCCAAGCTGGTGCCGCTGCTGCAGCGCGCGCAGCGCGACTACGTCGCCGATCCGGCGCCGGCGAACCAGCTCCTGCTGCGGGTCGTCAGCAAGCTGCGCACGGGCGGGTTCACGCTATCGCCGGGGCTGCTCGCCTATGGCAACGCCACGCAGAAGAAACTCGGACTGATCGCCAACGGCAGTGACGGGGTGCTGGGCAGCTTCGACGCGGCCCGGGTAGAGAAGCTGATCGGCCGGCTGGGACCGGTCTTCGCGGCGAAGGGCGCCGCACCGAAGCCGGGGCTGACGGCCGCGGGCCTGGTGACCAACGAGTTCCTCGACAAGACGGTGACGCTGAAGTAAAGAAACCGTCCGGGGCACAACCGCCCCGGACGGTTTCTATGATCAGCGTCGGCATCGTTGGCCACCCCCGCGAGGGCTGCGAAGGGAAAGTTACCCATGGGTGACGGTTCGGTACCCGTTGTTGACATCACCGTGCCGCACTCGGCGCGGGTATGGAACTACTGGCTGGGCGGGAAGGACCACTATCCGGTCGACCGCGAGTTCGGTGATCGGCTCTACGAGCTGCTGCCCGAGATCGTGCAGATCGCCCGGCAGGCTCGGGCCTTTCTCGGCCGCGCGGTCACCCACCTCGTCGGCGAGGTGGGTATCCGGCAGTTCCTCGACATCGGCACCGGCCTGCCGACGGCCGACAACACCCATGAGGTGGCGCAGCGGATCGCCCCCGAGTCGCGGATCGTCTACGTCGACCATGACCCGCTGGTCCTGGCGCACGCGCGGGCGCTGCTGATCGGCTCGCCCGCGGGAGCCACGAACTACATCGACGCCGACGTCCGCGAGCCGAAGAAGATCCTCCAGGCCGCCAGCGAGACGTTGGACTTCACCCGACCCATTGGGCTGATCATGCTCGGGATCATGGGAAATGTGGCTGATCTCGACGAGGCTTACGCGATTGTGCGCGAACTGCGTGACGCGCTTCCCGCCGGCAGCTATCTCGTCTTCAAGGACGGCACCTACGCCGTGATGGGGCAGGACCGCGCCGAGTCCATCCACTCTCTCCACAAGGACGAGAAGTTCCCGTACCACATGCGTACCCCCGAGCAGGTGGCTCGTTTTCTCGACGGTTTCGAACTTGTCGAACCGGGTCTGGTCTCGACGCCGTTATGGCGGCCTGATCCCTCGGCCGAACCGCCTGTGCCGATCGACGACCTGTGTGGCGTCGGCCGGAAGCTCTGACGTGCGCCGCCCGGTCGCGGGGCGGGCGTCAACCGACGTGGTGCGACGCTGTTTCCTCGATGGCCTTCGCCGTGTCGCCGGGCGCCGTACTGCGCAGCGTCAGGTTGTCCATGGCGAGCATGTAGCGGGTGAGGTCCTCGGGCTTGTCGAGGTAGATGGCGCCCGTGAGATGCTCCAGGTAAACGACGTCGGCGATGTCGGGCTCGCCGAACCGCAGAATACTGAAAGCGCCGCCTTCGGCAGGGTGGGCGCCGATGTGCAGTGGAGTCACCTGGATGGTGATGTTCGGGTTCTCATTCATCGCGATCAGATGCTCGAGCTGGGCGCGCATGACGGCCGGTGCGGCGACGGAGCGCCGCAACGCGGCCTCGTCGATAATCGCCCACAGTTTGGGTGGATCCGGCCGGTCGAGAACGGCCTGCCGACTCATCCGCGACTGCACCCGGCGCTCGATGATGTCGGCGCCGCCCGGATGGCGACCGCCGGCCATGACGGCACGGGCATACGCCTCGGTCTGCAGCAGACCGGGGATGAACTGAATCTCGTAGGTCCGGATCAGGATCGCCGCTTCCTCCAGGCCGAGGTACGGCTGAAACCATCCCGGCACCACATCCGCGAAACCCTGCCACCAACCTGGCTCGTTGGCCTCGCGGGCGAGCTCCAGCAGTGGCGAACGATCCTTCTCGTCCGCGACTCCATACAGCGTCAGCAGGTCAGCCACATCACGTTTCTTGAAACTGACCCGGCCCAGTTCCATGCGGCTGATCTTCGAATCAGAGGCCCGGATGTTGTAGCCGGCCTCCGCCCGACTGATGCCCTGCGCTTCCCGGAGTCGCCGTAGCTGCGTGCCCAGTACGACGCGGCGCACGATCGGCCCGCTCGCCCGTTGCAGCGTCATTTCCCTCGCCCTCTCCGGCCGCCTCGCCGGAAGCGTACCGGATGAATGCGGCATCCCAGGAGGGCGTGCCCGGCCACGCTCCACGTCGGAGCTACTATCGGCTCAGGAAAGGAGGCCGGCATGCCGGCGATGCGCTTCGATGCCACTTTCGGTAACGCAGCCCGGACGGTCTTGCCGGCGCTTGCGGAGTCGTTCGCGTGACCGCGGCGGGTCGGGCGGCGCGGGCGGCTGGGCCGCCGCTGGCCGTGCTCGCTGCCGTCCTCGGCGTCTGGTACGCCGTGACCTACCTCGCGCTGGCCCCCCGCCGCCGCTTCCTGCTGCCGCCGCCGCACACGGTCCTCACCGACGGCTTCGGGGACTGGACCACCTTCGGCGAGACCCTGCGGGGACTGGAAACGACAGCGCGGGTGGCGCTCACGGGGCTGGCCATCGCCACCGTCCTCGGGATGGCCTTCGCCGTGCTGATGAGCCAGGCCGGCTGGGCCGAGCGGTCGTTCTACCCCTGGGCGGTGGTGCTCCAGACGATCCCGATCCTCGCGATCGTGCCGCTGATCGGGTTCTGGGCGGGCTACGGATTCTGGTCCCGCACCGTCGTGTGTGTCCTGGTCGCGCTGTTCCCCATCATCACCAACACCCTGTTCGGGCTCCAGTCGACCGACGCCGGCCAGCACGACCTGTTCACCCTGTGCCAGGCCAGCAGGTGGACGAGGCTCGTCCACCTGGAGTTCCCCACCGCCCTGCCCGCGATCTTCTCAGGGCTGCGCATCTCCGCCGGCCTGTCGGTCATCGGCGCCATCGTCGGCGACTTCTTCTTCCGGCAGGGGCAACCGGGCATCGGTAGCCTCATCGACGGCTACACCCAGCGACTGCAGTCCGCCCCGCTGTTCGCGGCGATCATGGTGGCCTCCCTGTTCGGTCTGACGGTGTTCTGGCTGTTCGGGTTGGCCGCCCGCCTGAGCATCGGCGCCTGGTACACCCCCGGCCGCCGGTCGTGACCGCCCGCGCGGCGCGTTACAGCGGGATGTTCCCGTGCGAGCCGCGGCGGGCGGGGGCGGTGGCGAGGGCCTCGGCGATGCGGCGGCGGCTGTCGGCCGGGTCGATGACGGCGTCGATGACGCCGAGGTCCACGCCGCGGTCGATGCCGCCGGCCGTGCGGGTGTGTTCCTCGACGAGTCGCTTCAGCAGCGCGGGCCGTTCGTCGTCGGAGGCCGCGGCGAGGGGCTTGCGGTGCAGGATGCCGACGGCGGCCTCGGCGCCCATGACGGCGACCTCCGCCTCGGGCCAGGCGAGGACGGCGGTCGCGCCCAGCGAGCGGGAGTTCATCGCGATGTACGCCCCGCCGAACGACTTGCGCGTCACCAGGGTGACGCGGGCGACGGTGGCCTCCGCGAAGGCGTAGAGCAGCTTGGCGCCGCGGCGCACGACGCCTTCCCACTCCTGCTGCACGCCCGGCAGGTAACCGGGCACGTCCACGACGACCACGAGCGGAATGCCGAACGAGTCGCACATCCGGACGAACCGCGAGATCTTCTCGGCGCTGAGCGAGTCGAGGCAGCCGCCCTTGCGGATCGGGTTGTTCGCGATGACCCCGACGGAGCGGCCATACAACCGGCCGAGGCCGACCACCGCGTTCGGCGCCCACCGGGCCTGGAACTCCTCGAATGGGTGCCGGCCCTCGTCGAGCAGCCGCAACACCAGCGGCCGGACGTCGTAGGCCCGCCGCGGCCGGTCGGGCAGCAGCGACTGCGGATTCGGCCGGCGGTCCTCATCCGGATCGAGTGCCGAGAGACCGCCCTCGTCCGGGCTCGCGCCGCCGCCGGCCAGCAAGGTGGTGATCCGCCGGGCCCGGGCGAGCGCGTCGCCCTCGGAGTCGGCCACGACGTGCACGACGCCGGAGCGGCGGCCGTGCGCGTCCGCGCCGCCGAGGCCCTCCATGTCGATCTGTTCGCCGGTGACGCTGCGGACGACGTCGGGCCCGGTCACGAACACCCGCCCGGACGGCGCCAGGATGACGACGTCGGTCAGCGCCGGACCGTAGGCCGCGCCGCCGGCGGCCGGGCCCAGCACCACCGAGATCTGCGGGATGCGCCCCGAGGCGTGGATCATCGCCGCGAAGATACGGCCGATCCCGTCGAGGGACTGCACTCCCTCCCCGAGGCTCGCGCCACCGGAATGCCACAGCCCGATGACCGGGCGCCCGAGTCGCAGCGCCTCCTCGATGGCGGCGACGATCTCCGCTGCCCCCTCGGCACCCAGCGCGCCGCCCATCCGGGTGCCGTCGGTGCAGAAGGCGATCGTCACCTCGCCGTCGATCAGCCCCCGGCCGGTCACCACCCGGCTGCCGGGACTCAGCGGGAACGGGCTGAAGGAGCCCGGATCGAACAGGTGGGAAAGCCGGCGGTGAGGGCTCCGGACATCCTGCTCCGGAACGGTCACCTGGACTCGTTCGCCGCTCGCTACCTCCGCCATGGTGCCCCTTCCCGCCCGTGCCGCCGCCTCGGCGGGTCAGGCTGGATCGTCGCGAGTCCGCGCGCGGGTGCCGGCGTCTACGCGAGGTCGGATTCGTCCTGTCCGGTGGGTGCGCTCCGATGGGAGTCGGGGCGTTCCTTCGATGTCTACGCGGGCCCAGATTCGTTCTGCCGGCGGGTACGGCCCCATGATGGCGGGGTGGCCTTTCGTTTCGCTTTAATGCACCTCAAGGCGATGACGTGCGGCCGGTGCGGGCGGAAATCGGCCCAGGTCAGCCGAGAGTGAACCCGAGAAACTCGGCGGCCTCGGCCGGGGTCGGCTGGTTCCAGAACCGCTCGTAGTTGTCCATCGAGCACATCGACCGCGGCTCGGCCCGGTCCAGATACACCACACCGCCGAGATGGTCGGTCTCGTGCTGGGCGATGCGCGCCGGCCAGCCGGCCAGCTCGTGGGTGTGGGCGGTGCCGTCCCGGTCGAGCCGCTCGAGCCGGACCTGGTGATGACGGGACACCACCGCGGTGTAGCCGACCATGCTCAGGCAGCCCTCGTAGAACGCGCGGCGCTGCGTGCCGATCGGCGTGACCACCGGGTTGACCAGTTCGAGCAGCGGCTGCGGCCAGCGTTCCCGCACCTCGGCGAGTTCGGCGGGCACGGTGGCGGGGTCCTCGACGACGGCCAGCGCGAGCGGGATGCCGATCTGCGGCGCGGCCAGCCCGACGCCGCGGCCGGGCAGATGCTCGCGCATCGCGTCGAGCAACCGGTGCAGCAGCTCGTCCGGAAGCTGGCCGTCGTAGCGGAGCGCCGGCCGGCGCAGCACCGGCTGGCCCAGCTGAATGATCGACCACGGTCGCGGTGCGGCGAGCACGGCGTTGACGAGGTCCACGAGCTGGTCAGGCGATGCGGTCATCGGAGGCGTCCGGCGGTCACCCGCTCATTCCACCATGGCCGGTCCGCCACGCCCGACCGTCAACCTTGAGCGGACGGGCCTCGGTCACCACTACGTCGGCACCGAGCACATCCTGCTCGCCCAGCTCGCCTTCGAGGACGGCTCGGGCCTGCTCACCGACCTCGGCCTCGACCGGTCGGCGGTCGAGGCACAGGTCGCGAGCGCCCAGGCCCCGATCGCCGGCTCCGACGCGTAAGCGGCACGGGGCGGGGCGGGTCTCCCGCCCCGCCCCGGTCCGTGGGGGGAGGATCACGCTATGACAGAGCGCGCCATGACAGGGGCAGCCAATGATCCCGTGCCGGCCCCCGTGCCTGACCCGACCGCGCGCGACGGCGCGCCAGTCGAACCCGCCTGGGACGCCGTCGGCGCCCGCAACCCCGAGTGGCTGCCGTGGGTGCGGGAGCTGCACTCCCTCGCGCAGGCCGGACTCGCATACTCCCAGGACCCGTTCGACCTGGAGCGCTTCGAGCAGCTGCGGGCACTGACCTACCGGATCGCCGCCCGGTGCGCCGATGTCACGGTGCCGGTGGCCGAGCGCATCTTCGGCGGCGAGGTCGGCTACCAGACGCCCAAGGTCGACGTGCGGGGCGTGCTGTTCGAGGAGGACCGGATCCTGCTCGTCCGGGAGAAGGAGGACGGCTGCTGGTCGATGCCCGGCGGCTGGGCCGACGTCGGCCACAGCCCGGCGGAGGTCGCCGTCAAGGAGATCAGGGAGGAGGCGGGCCTGCTCGCGGAGCCCGTCCGCCTGCTCGGTGTCCTCGACAAGCGCCGGCACGACCATCCGCCGTACCCGAACGACACCTACAAGATCTTCATCCGGTGCCGGATCGTCGGCGGTGCGCCCGGCGCCGGCCTGGAGACCTCCGACGTCGGCTGGTTCAGCCGCGACGCGCTACCGCCGCTGTCGTTGAAGCGCAACACCCCCGCCCAGCTTGCCCTCATGTTCGGTTTCCTGACCGATCCGGCGGCGCCCGCCCTGTTCGACTGACGATTGTGGTAGGCCGGCGGACGTGGACACCGGGTGCGAAACCCGGTGCCGGGCCTGCTCGTATGATTCATTCAGCATGAACGGTCCGCGGTGCATGAACACGGGGGAATTGGCATCCGATGATGGCGGGCAACGAGGATCCAGGTACTTCGCAGCACGACCTGCTACGCGATCTGGTGCCGGTCGACGACCGGGATGAGCAGCTATCGCCCGTGCCGGTCCAGAGCGAAGGCGCGGCGACAACCGGTTTTCCGCCCGACGCGCCTGGAGTGGCACATCAGCAGGAATTCGCGGCGCCCACGCAGCAGCCGGAGCCCGCCCCTTCGGCCGCGCCCGGCGTTGTCCCGGACGTTCGTGACGTAGCCGCTGAGCTGGTTCTGCTGCGTGCAGCGATCGACCAGCTATACACCCAGTCGGAGCGGCAGGCCACGCTGGTCGACCGACTGCACGAGGAGAACGAGCGGCTGCGGCGCGGCGCTTTCGAGCAGATCGTCGATCCGCTCGTCCGGGACCTGATTGCGCTGGCGGACTCCTGTCTGCGAAATGCCAGCGCCTGGCGAGGGAAAACGGAAGTCACCCCCACCGACCTGGATCGGGTGCTGCGCGATATCGCCAGCGACCTGTCGATGATCCTGGACCGCCAGGGCGTCGAGATCTTCGCGCCTGAGCCGGGTTTACCGTTCGACCGCAGGCAGCATCGGGCCGCCCGGGTCCAGCCCACGGAGGTGGCGCCGCACGACGGACTGGTCGCCGAGACCCTTCGTCCCGGCTATCGCAGCGGGATACGGATCCTGCGATATGCCGAGGTCGTTGTGTACGGCCTCGTCGCAGCGCCGTAGGCGGGTTCCGCCGGTAGGCCGGGTGGACCGGCGGGCTTTGTCTACTCCGCCGGTCCCACGGCGACGGCTACTGCACCGAAGGCGGCCGGGTGTAGGACCAGGCCACGTAGCTGATGATTGCCACCAACACGGCGGCGGTGGTCACCACGAGCAGCAACGCGGCGATCCGCCGCCCTGTCACGATCGGGCGGGGTACCTCATCCATCAGCGTGGCCTCCTCGTTCCTGCGGCTGTGAGCAGCCAGATCACGGGCTCGCTCGGTTCGTCGTTGCGGAACGTGACGCCCGTGCGCGTGCTGGCGTGGTCCTGCGGGTCGAACGCGTCCATCGCGCTGACGGCGAAGTAGCCGACCTGCGAGAAGGAACTCTCGATGCTGGTGACGAGGGAGCGCTGGCCCACGGTCGAGGTGAGCCAGTCGCGTACCGCCGCCGACCGTTCGGCCCGGTCCGCCGACGAGGTCCCGCTCGTGCGCAGCTTCTCGTAGGGATGGGCACAGTCGTCGAGGCCGGTCAGCGCGTCGGCCTTCGTCAGGACGACGGCGACCGGCTGGGCGATCCGCCGGTCCACCGGCGCCTTCAGGTGTTCGCGCAGGCTCTGCACGAACCGGCCGAAAACCTGCTCGGGGTCGACGAGGGACGGCCGTACGTCGGTCAGGAGCCGGGGATCGGCGGCGCCGCGGACGGTGGGAAAGGCGAACGGGTCCACGACGAGGACCGGGCCGGCGGTGTGGCCGAGGAAGTGGAAACCGGCGAGACCACCGCCGAGCCGGCTGCCCTCGGGCACCTCACCGGAGGGGTCGTAGAAGTAGAGCAGACGTCGCCGGACCGTCTTCGTCCAGCTGACGAACACGGTGTAGGCGTGTACCCGCCGGGCCGCGTCGGTCGCGGGAATCGAGGACAGCGTGCCGACGCGCAGGATCGCTCGTGCCTGCGCGAACGCGGCCAGGCCGGGTTCGTCGGTGAACTCGAAGTCGAAGTCGGGTTCCCGCCGGGCCCGGGTTTCCATCCGCGCGATGGCGGACATCATGTAGACCGTCTTGCCGGCCCGGCGACCGGCGACCACCGGGATGTGGAAGGTCGGGGCGGTCATGGCCCGGTTCGGCAGTGCCTCCCGGCAGTGGTTGCAGTAGGCCGGCAGTTTCCATTTACCGCCGGCGAGCAGGGTCGGCAGCACCTGGCCGCATCGGCAGAGGCGGTGGAAGATACCCAGCGAGCCGGGTACCAGGCGTTGGTGCATCGCCGGCTGGGCGGGTGGGCAGCGAGGGCACTGGTAGATCGGCGCGGTGACCCGCCGATGGCAGGCGCGGCATTCGAGGGTGATTCCGCGCAGGAGCAGGGAGAGCCGCTCGAACAGACGCATCACGCCGGCGACGATCAGCGAGCCCAGGACGGCGAGGGCAAGAACGAACAGATAGAGAACCGACACCGCGGCGGCGAAGACGGCGGCGACGGCGAAGCCGGCACACACGCCGACGAGCGCGCCCAGGTAGGGCCCGAGACCGGCGAGCCGCATCCCACGCGAGGTGACACGGAAACGCATGTTCTGGATCTGCTGTAACAACGCCACCCGGGGTCGGCCCGAGTGCTGGTCGGCCGGGGGTCTCGCCACGCCGATGATCCGTTGGCGGCCCTGCTGCCAGGCCGCTTCGACCGCGAGCGAGTACTCCCGAAACAGTGGGCCGAAGAAGTAACTACGGTAGGCAGGTTCGTGGGTCTGCTGGTCGGGGGGCTCCGGTGGCGGCGGAAGGATGCGGATCCGCTCCAGCGGTATGGAACCGCGAAAGACGGCGTTGGTCGTGAGAGCGCACTCCACGAGAAAGAGCCATCCCGCGTAGCAGGCCGCGAGAACGAAGGCGGTGGGTGCGAGAAAGGCGAACGACAGGTACACGACGCCGCAGGCCAACGCGAACATGAACAGCGGATAGATGACTTACCCCCCGAGCGGAATCATGTGGTTGTGCCCTGGCCGTCGTCGCGGCGGGAGCGGCGGAGCCGGCCGATGAGCGTCCGGTGGTGCCGCGACCGGTAGGCCCGCCACCATCGCGCCCAGTCGTCGTCCCAGCCGCGGTCGAGCGTGCCGGGCAGGGCGGAGCACAGCTGCGCGGAGGCGGTCCCGAACGCCTTCTCTACCGCGTCGGCCTCGCGTCGGTGCAGCCGCGCCACCGCCTCCGCGAGCGTCTCCCGCATGAGCTGCGCACCGAACGGGTCGCCTCGATCGAGGGCGTGCCAGACGGCGATCATCCAGACCGCCGTCTCCGGCTGGCCCGTCAGCACCGCTCCCGCCCGCCGGCTGTACGCGGCCTGGAACGGCAGCCCGCCCGCCTGCGCCAGCTCGCGCAGCAGACGCAGGTGGTAGGCGGGGTCGGAGACGCTGAGCAACCAGGCCGCGACCGCGTCCATCAGGCGGCCGCCGATGGCCTGCACCACCTCCGGATAGTGGTCGACGGCGTTTCGGGCGAGTCCCTCGGCCGTCTCGTCCGCGCGTGGCATGCTCCGGAAGTAGCCGTCCAGCCGAATGGCGTCGACGACTCTGCGCTGTGCCGCGGCGAGGCTGCCCCTGGCCTGCTTGTCCGTGCCGAGGCGGTTGGCGAGCCGATGGTCGGCGCCGCCCAGCCCGGCCGGGCCGTGGGCGTCGGCGAGGAGGCGCTCGACGGCACGGGTCGCGAAGGACGTGCCGGCCGCCGATCCGGCGTCGGTCTCGGCGAACATCTCGTGGATCCCGGCCAGTTCCGCCGCGGTCGGCAGCAGATCGGCCGGCCACAGCTGATCGGTCAGCAGGCCGATTGTGCGTGCCGCCGGCCGGCGCGAGGATCGTCCCAGGATCTCGCGCAGCGCCTGGAGTCGGTCGCTTGTGCCGGTCCGGGCCCGCGCGATGGCCACGGCGAGGCCCAGCCCCGACGCGGGCTGCGCGACCGGTGCGAGGACAGCGACCGCGGCCGCCGGCAGCACCGAGGTGAGGGCGAGCAGCTCGTCCTCGCCGCGCGGACTGAGGGCGGCGGCGAGCCGCCCCACCAGCGGTTCCAGTGCTGGCCGCGCCGCGATGGCACGCCAGACCTCGTCCGCGGGGTCCCGGCGCAGCACCGACCCGATCGCGTCGGCGATCCGGCGTTGTTCCGCGGCCGGGAAGAGAGCGGCGAGCGTGACCGCGGTCAGCGCGGCGTCGACGGGCCCCGTCGCCCCGGGGGCCGCGGCCGAGAGATGCTCGTCCGCCTCGGCGAGGACCTCGACCAGCCAGCCGGAGACGACGTCGTGCAGCCAGGGGTGCGACAGGTCGGGCAGCCAGAGGCCGTTCTGGTCGCCGGGTGCCGCGCCGGTAGGCGCCCGCGCCGCCAGCACACCCGCGAGGTAGGCGCGCTCGACGTCCGGGGGCAGCGCCCGCCCGCCCGCACCGACCTCGCGCAGCATGGCGGACCAGCGCCGGGGCTCGGCGAGTGGCCGCCCGTCCGTCACCGCCCGGGCGAGATGCTCCAACAGCCGGTCCGTGCCGAGATGCGGCAGGCGGGCGAGGACGAACTCGGCGGCGTCCGCGAGCCGCTCGGCCGGGATGGCGTTGCCGACGAGGAAGCTCCACCCGTCGGCGAACTGGTCGTACTCCTCGGCGCTCAGCGGCGGCCGCACCTGGTCCGCGGTCCGGACGAGGTCCGCGACCTGGGCCTCGTCCGTCTCCCAGGCGTACCTCACGACCTGCGCGTACCGGGACGCGCCCGCGGGCGGGTCGGCCTCGTGCCGGCCGGCGGCGTCCGGTTTCGGCGCCGGTCGCGTCCCGGTGAGGTCGACGACGACCGGCTGGTCGTAGGGGTTGGTGGACAGCCTGACGTCCGGTGTGGTCGCGACGAGCAGGAACTGGGTCTCGCCCGGGGTCGCGGAGAACGTGGTGAACGGCAGATCCAGGGCGTAGGCGCGGGGCAGCGAGCGGAGAACCGCGCCGATCCAACCGGCCGCCTCGTCGGAGCCGGGGCAGACGAGCAGCACGCGCCGTTGGTCCGCGACGGCGCCGCGGACCGCGGTGAGTACCTCCGGGAGCCGGGTCAGCCGGCCGCCGGCGAGCAGGAACTCGCGGGTGCGCCGCGGCTGGGCCAGCCGCCCGGCGGCCAGCTGGTCGACGGTCGGGAGCGAGCCCGACGCGGGCGACCTGCGGGACCACACCCGGGCGTCCCACAGGTCGATGGGCAGCAGGTCGCCGAGTTCCTCGACGTCGTCGAGGACGAGGCTGTGGGCGAAGTAGTTGCCCTGGCGTCCGGTGAAGTCCGCCCCGACATAGACGCTGCGGAACACGAAGACGGCGTCCGCCGTGCGCAGGTACCCGAGGCTCACCGGGCTGCGGCTGAGGTCCTCCTCGGTGGGGTCGAAGGGGAAATCCGGTGGTACCCGGTAGACGCCCAGCCCGATCGCGGTGTCCTGATGGCGTTCCTCCAGGCCCGGTGTGACGGCACTGACCTGGAAGCCCTGGACGCCGTCGCGGCCGGTCTCGGTGGAGGTGTAGTGCAGCTGGCGGATCATCGCTTCCCCTTGGCCCGCGGCACGAACCCGAACCGGGACAGCAGCCACAGCAGCGGATCCTCGACGCGCAGCGGCCGGATTCCCGACGGGTCGAGGTGACCCTCGCTGCGCGGTGGGGCTCCCAGGGCGGAGATGCCGAAATACCGGCTGGTGGTGAAGGCCGAGTCGATGGTGTTGATGAGGCCCTCGCCGTACCAGCGGTGGATCCAGGCCCGGACCTCGTCGTGCACCAGCTGGCCGTCCGCCTCGTCGTAGCCGCCGTCGTGGTCGGCCTGGCGGCGCAGCGCCGACTGGTCGGGCAGGACCGTGTCCAGTGTGTCGATCTTCGAGAGCACGACCGCGAGCGGCTTGTCGATCCGCTGGGTCGGGGAGAGCCCGCGCTGCTCGCGCAGGAGTGCGCCCAGCCGCTCGACCACGTCGATCTGGCGGGTGCTGGAGGTGGGATACACCGTTGTCTCGACGGCCTCGCGGACGTCGGGCATCTGCAGGGGGTCGACGATCAGCACGATGCCGGCGGCCGCGTCGAGGTAGCGGGCGAGGCGGTCCATCGCCTTCGCGGCGAGCACGTCCTCACCGGAGGTGTCCAGGAAGACCATCATCGCCAGCGCCAGCCGGCTCCCGCGCAGCCGCCGGATGGGGATCCGCAGCGAGAACAGCAACGGCCGCAGGCGCCTGGACACCCGCAGCGAGTCGGTCATCCGCAGGGTCTGGTTGTCCTGGAACAGCGGAACCCGGAAGACCTCGTCGTAGTGTGCGCGGGACTGGTCGCCGACGAACTCCACGGCCATCCCGTTGAACTTCGTCCCGACCCGGGTCTTGAGCTCCCGGACGAGCACCCCGACGTAGACGCTCTTGCCGGAGCCCGAGGCGCCGATGAGGGCGATCGGCCGGCTGCTGGCCGCCGTCCGTACGTAGTCGTATTCAAGATCGTTATGGCAGTGCGGGCAGATCCGGGTGAGCGGGGCCTGTCTACCGTGCGGACACCGACCGTCCTTCTGCGCCTGGTCGGCGGTGAAGGCGAGCGGACGCCGAAGGCCGGGCCGGCTCATGCCGTTGAATTCGCTGAGCGGGGTGTCGACCTCCTCACCGCACTCGTCCGGGCACCGCCGGGCCAGCTCCTTCACGGTCGTCGACTCCCAGCAGAACGGGCAGTTCAGGCGTGCCATGGCTATCCCTACGACGGGTCGACGACCGAGACGGCCGCCTAACGGATCTCGAGATTTCCCGGGTTGGCGGGGATCAGTTCGACCGCGCCGGACGAGCGGCTCGCGGGGAAGACCCGCAGCTTCAGCGGGCGGGCGAGGTGGCGCAGGGCGTCGAGGGTGAACCCGGCCTCGACGCGGGTCGTCGCCTGGTCCGCGGGGCTCGCGAGCGTCAGCACGGATTCGCCGTCGGCGGCGTCCAGCGGTGGCAGCCGGGAACCGGCCACCAGCACCACGTCCGGCGGCGGCGCGCCGTCCAGCGACTCCACCACCAGCCGCAGCCCACCCCCCCGCCCGCCCCAGCGACCACCGGTGCGGCGCACGTCGTAGCTGATTCGCCGCCGTACCCCCTCCTGCGCGACGGCGGGGGAGCCGTACACCTCCCGGCCGCGCACCCGGGCGGTGGCGCAGACGAGGAAGGTGTGCGATCCCGGTGGCAGCCGCAGGTCGACGCCGTCCTGCTGGTAGGTCGCCCGGGTGTAACGGCGGAAGGAGGCATCCGGGTCGCCGGGGCCGCTGGGGGCCGCGCCACGCTTCCAGCCGACGAGCACCTCCGGTGCCTCCCCGGGCCACTGCCAGGTCAGCCGGACGGACTCGCCGCCGAGGCGCTGGGCCCGCAGCCCGCGCACCGGGGGCAGCCGGGTGTCGACGCGGTGCGGCGTGCCGACGGCCGCGAGGCCGTCGAGGACCGTCAGCGGCACCAGCCAGTACTGCCGGCCGCTCGCGGGTACCGGTGCGTGCAGCTCGCCGTCGGTGGCGGGCGCGGTGGTGACCACCCGGGTGCCGGCATCCTGCACGGACAGGACGGGCAGCACGGCGCCGGTCCGCAGCTCAGGCGTGCTGTCGAACTGCCGGACCTCGACCGTCCCACGCGGCGGCGGTGTCCAGGTGATGGTGAGCGCCCCCGCCTCGGCGCCGGCGACGAGGTCCTCGACCGGCCTCGGCTGGACGCGGGTACCGGCCGTCGCCTCGACGCCGCCGCTGGCCAGCTCACCGCTGGCCAGCTCACCGCCGGCCAGCTCACCGCCGGCGTGGTTCCGGTACAGCGCCTGGATCCGGTAGGTGTACGGGACGTCGGGTTCGACGGCGCGATCGCGAAAGCCGGTCGGTTCCGTCGCGACCGGGGTCGTCGCCGCACCCGGACGGGAGCGGAGGACCCGGGCGCCGCTCGCCCCCCGGGGCAGCCGCCAACTGCCCGCCACGAAGTCCGCCCCGCCCCGCAGCACCACGTCCCGGGCGTCCGGCAGGAGGACCACGGGTTCGGCGCTGGTGGCTGGTGTGTGGGACGGCTGGCCTTCCCGCAGGGTGAACACGCTGTAGAACAGCGGCTGGCCGGCGGGTGGATCGGCGTCCAGGTACTCGCCGCCGTCGACGTCGAGCGCGATCTCGACGGCGGCGTCGGTGTCCGGGCGCACCTGGCCGCGGCTGCCGTGCACCTCGCCGGGCACCCGCAGCACCCGGTAGGTGATCGCACCCGTGCGTGCGGTGCTGGGCGTCCAGCGGATGACCGCACCCTCGCCACGGGCCCGCACGGTCACCGAGCCCGGCGGCGCCGGGCGACAGCGGCGCATCGCCTGGTCGATCTCGGGCTCCGCGCTGATCCGCGCGATGCGCTGGTACTCCGCCAGCGCCCCCTCCGGGTCGGTGGCCTCCAGCTCTCGGGCCTGCTCCAGGCGGGCGTTCACGTCCGCGATCTGCGCACGCAGCCGGTCACGCTGCTTTTCCTCGGCGGGTTGCAGCCGTGTCTGGGCGTCGAGCAGGCTCACCGCCGTCCGCGGGTCGCGGGCCGCGACGGCCCGTTCGACGGCGGCCCGCCAAGAGGACCCGGCCGAAGCCGGGAACCGGGCCAGGCACATCGCCGCGTAGGCGACGTCGTCCGCTGCCGTCGGCATCCCCCAGGCCGCGAGCGCCGCAGCGACCGGGGGATCGGCAGCGGCGCGGCGCACCGCGTCGAACCCGAACGGGGCCTGCGTCAGCAGCTCGGCGCGGAGCTCCGCGGCCAGCAGCCCGGCGAGCTGACCGTCCCGCGTCCACGTCCGCACCTTCGCCAGCACCCGCTGTTCGGCGGTGAGTGCCTCGTCGTTCACCGCGCGGCGCAGTTCGAGGCGTCGGTCCTCGAGCTGCCTGTCCGACGGCGCCAGGACGGTGAAGCGGTCCAGCAGGTAAGCGCGTAACGACCGCGTGTCGAGCAGGGCCAGCTCGGCCCGGGCCTTGTGGTAGTCCGCAGGCGGCTCGAGGTCCTCGCCGAGTCGGGCCGGTTCGCGCACGACCCGGCCGAGCTCCGTGACGACCTCGCGTACCTCGGTGCCGGTGAAGGCGTGCCCGAACCGGCTGACCAGCGAGTCCACCAGCGCGGGGGGCGCGGCGGGGAGGTCGCGCAGGTCGTGTTCGAGGGCGGTCCGCAGCGGGCGGCGGGCCGCCAGGACGGCGTCCCGATGACCGCTGCGCAGGACGTCGTCGCGCAGCAGCGCGGCCGCCTTCTGGTGCCCGCGCTTGACCACCTTGGCCGCCACGCCGTAGGCGCCGCTGTTCTCCTGCTGGTTGATGGCGGCGAGCACACCGCCGATCGCGGCCTCGATCGACGCCGTATCGGCCACCCGGGGCGGGAGCAGGTAGGTGCGAAACAGGTTGCTCGTCGGGTCCCAGCCGCGGCTGACCGGACGCAGCACCTCGCGCTGGAACCTCGTCCTGTCCAGGCTCCACGGTGTCTCGCTCATCGCGGTCTCCTCCGCCGGCGGCGCGGTCCTTCCTGCCGGTCACCGCCGTCCTGATCCACCGTCGTCGCGCTCGCCGGTGGCACCCACCCGTCCCGGCTCATTTGATGATCTTCGGAAGCGGCTTGACCTCCTCCTCCGGCGGAGTCGCGCCCGCGATCTTGACTTCGACGTGGAGGTCTTTGCCGGTCGGGCCGACCGCGTGGACGCGCAGGATCGACTCGTCGCCGAGCGAGAAGGTCACTTTCAGCGGCTGGCCGGCCGGCTTGCCGGGCGGAAACCCGGTCAGGCTCGCCTTGGCGAGTTCCTTGTTCACGCTGACGACCTCGGACAGCTCCTCCGTCGTCGACTCGTACACACTGATCTCCACCTCGGTCTGGTTGTCGAACAGGGTGTGGTAGGTGTCGAGGTGTTCGACGGGGAGCGCGTCGTTCGGCCGGATCTGCCAGGAGATGTGGCCCTCCTGGTCCTCCTTCGAGCCGAAGGTGCGCAGGCCGTAGCCACGGGACGTGATGTTGACGATCTTCGGTACGGTGCCGCGCAGCCCACCGGCACCCGACGGGCGGGAGTTCGGGCCGCCGCCGTAGTTCTCCTCGACCTTGCTCGCGGCGAACAGCGCGGCGCCCTTGGCGACGATCTGGTCCGGGTCGGACAGCCTGGGGTCGGGCAGGTCGGGGAAGCGGCTGCGCAGCCGTTGCGCCAGCCGGGACCCGATGATCGGGGTGCGGGACATGCCCCCGACGAGGATCACCTCGTCGATGCTGGCGACACCCTTGTCCCGGGCGGCGTCGAGCACGGTCTCCGTGCGCCGCAGGGTCTGGTCGACGAGCTCCTCGGTCAGCTCCTCGTAGGCCTCGCGGGTGAGGTCGAACTTCGCGCGCTGCGTGTTGGCGGTGATGCTCAGCCCGTACTTGGTCCGCGCGGTGAGATCGCGCTTGACCGCCTCCGCCTGCAGCGCGATCGCGCCGAGGGCCTCGGCGTCCTCGCGCGGGTCGCCGGCGTCGGGGCACTGCTCCTCGAAGCGCTCCAGGAAGTGGTCGATGAGCCTGCGGTCCCAGTCGGCGCCGCCGAGGTCGCGGTCGCCACCGGTCGCCACCGCCCGGATCTCGGCCGGGGACACGGTGATGATCGTGACGTCGAACGTCCCGCCGCCGAGGTCATACACCAGGACGGTGCGTTCCTTGTCCTTGTTGAGCAGGCCGTAGGCGATCGCGGCGGCCGTCGGCTCGTTGATGATGCTCAGCACGTTCAGCCCGGCGCGTTCGCCGGCCTTGCGGGTCTCCTCGCGCTCAGCGCCGCCGAAGTAGGCGGGCACGGTGATCACCACGTCGGCCACGGGGCCGGACCCGGGGACCGGCAGGTCGAGCGCGACCAGCGCGTCCTCGACCAGCTGCCTGAGGATGAGGGAGGAGATCTGGGAGGGGTAGTACCTGCGGCTGTCGATCTCCAGGAAGAAGTCGGGCTCACCCAGGTGCCGCTTGATGTGCTGCACCACGCGGTCCGGCTCGCGGTTGAGCTCGTTCTTCGCCGCCTTGCCGACGACGACCTGGCCGCTGTCCTCGAAGTAGACGACGGACGGCGTCGTGTACTCGCCCATGCCGTTCTGCAGCGCTACCGGCTTGCCGTATTCGTCCAGGTGCGCGACGCAGGAGTACGTCGTGCCGAGATCGATGCCGAGGGTGGGTCGCTGGGCCATGTCGTGCCTTCCATGTGGAGGTCATCCGTCCCGGTCCAGGGCCGCGTCGCGTGGTGCGGCCGGGGAGCGTCAGGACCTGGGTGGCTCGTCGTCGAAAAGGAAGTCGGTCGAGATCCGCCGGATCGTCCCCGGTGGTGGCCGGTTGCCGTCGGGGGAACCGGCCCCGCCGGGCGGGCCCTCGGCGTCGACTGGGTCCTCGGCGTCGACTGGGTCCTCGGCGTCGGCCGGGCCAGCGGCGTCGGGGTCCTCCCGCGCTCCCGGGCCGCCCGGTCGGGGCGGGCGTTGCCCACCCCAGCCG
>NZ_JALKFU020000109.1 GCF_023242965.2 Frankia sp. AgKG'84/4 | reverse complement strand
CGGCTGGCCCGACGCGACCGGCGCACCGCGACGAGCGCCCGCTCGGCCCCGCCGCCCACCGCGACCGCGGGACGACGATGGTCCCGGGTGGGATCGGGACGCCCAGCCGCCGCGCCCGTCATGGTCCCGGCGCCGACGGGAAGGGCTGCGTCGTCGAGACCGGCGTCGTCGAGACCGGCATCGAGACCGGCATCGAGACCAGCGTGGTCGAGAGCGGCGTCGTCGAGAGCGGCGTCGTCGAGAGCGGCGTCGTCGAGAGCGGCGTCGTCGAGTCGGGTGTCGCCAGGACCAGCACCGAGAGGGCCAGCGATGTCGGGGTCAGCGATGTCGGGGTCGGTGATGTCGCTCAGCCGCAGCCGGCCGAGCAGGCCGGGCAGGCCGGCGAGGCTCGCGAGTTCCGCCCGGCAGACCGCGCAGCCGGCGAGGTGGATCTCCAGCTCCGAGCGGTCCGCCGGATCCAGCGCGCCCAGGACATAGGCACCCAGCGCGATCTTCGGGGCGGCGCAGTCACCTGTCACGTCGCCCACCCCCGTTCCTCCAGCGCCAGCCGCAACGCCCGTAGTCCGTAGTAGACCCGGGACTTCACGGTCCCGGGTGGAATTCCCAACCTCGACGCGGCCTCGGCGACGGAGCGCCCCAGGTAGTAGGTCTCGACGAGAGCGGCGCGATGCTCGGGGCTGAGCGCGCGGAACGCCTCGGCGACCTGCCAGCTCTCCATCGCGCGATCCAGCTCGTTCGCCGCCGGGAGCCGTTCCAGGGGTTCCGCGCCGACCTCCGCCGGGCGCGCCTGGCGGGCCCGGCGCTCGTCGACCACGAGGCGGCTCGCGACGGTGAACAGCCAGGGTCGCAGCGGCCGGCCGTCGGAGCCGAGCCGTCCGGCGTGCCGCCAGGCCCGCAGCAGCGTCTCCTGCAGCACGTCCTCCGCCTGGGCCCGGTCGCCGGTCATCCGGGTGACGAACGAGAGCAGCGCCTCGCCGTGTTCCTCGTACACGGCGCGCACGAACTCCGCGGCGGGGTCGCCGACCCCGATCTCACCGCCCCACCGCGCCTGCACGCCCACCATCACGTCCCATTCGGGCGCCCGGTTCAACCCACGGGCCTCGTCGAGGGACGAAGTCGTCCGTTCGGGTGTGCCGCTCGCCACCGGCACACCGGCACTCCCCGCACCCACCCCGAGCACACCCCGCACAACGCGCCCGGTGACGATGACGGGACGCGACTTCGGCGGGCCGGGCGGATGACCGCTGGAACCGCTCGCCGGGGGCTGGAGCGACGCGCACGCCATGACCCCACCGGCGTCGTGGTCGGCACGACCAGCACCGTCCGAACGGAGGCGCCGCAGCCCGCCTACTGGCCCCCCGGCACAGCGCGGCCGCCGGACGGCGCAGGGTGATCCGCGCCGCGCCGCTCAGGCCGCCGGCTCCGCCAGCACGAGAAGGTATTCGAACTCGTACCGACCCGGCCCGCCGGGCGAACCGAGGTACTCCCCCGTCGCGAACCGGAGCAGGTCGTTGTCGAGGGCGGCGAGGCGTCTGGGATCCGCACCGATCCGTGCGTAGGTCTCGACGACGGGTGCGAACGACTCCCGGTAGAGGGCACACCACTGCGCGGGTGAGCCGTCGAAGGCGAGACGGGCTGTGCGTCGATGGGTCGTCAGCCGGGCGACGCCGTCCCCGAACAGGGTCTCGACGTGCGCCGGGTCGCCCCACCCGGTCGACGTCGTCAGGCCGCCCCGGTCGATCGGCGCGTGCCGCTCCAGCAGGGCGAACAGCCGGCCCATCGCGCCCTCGGCGGTCCAGTTGGCCAGCGCGACCGTCCCACCCGGGCGGCAGACCCGCAGGAGTTCACGGGCGGCGGCCGCCTGGTCGGCGGCGAACATCACGCCGATGCAGGAGAGCACGACGTCGAACTCGCTGTCGAGGAACGGGAGCTGCTGGGCGTCGGCCTGCCGCCAGTCCAGGGTGACGCCACGGGCGGCGGCCGCCCGGCGGCCGCGGTCGATCAGCGCGGGGATCAGCTCGGCCGCGGTGACCTCCGCGCAGGCCTCCGCGGCGGCGATGGCCGCGTTGCCGCTGCCGGCAGCGACGTCGAGCACCCGGTGAACGGAGGTGACACCGGCCGCCCGGACCAGATCACCGCCGAGGCCGACCAGCAGCCGGGCAATCATCGAATAGTCGCCGCGGGCCCAGACCTGCCCGGCGGACGGTTCCGACGGCGTGGCCGGAACCGGTCCCGAACGTTGCACTCCAACCGGCCCCCCGGGCTCCTCAACATTCATGATCGCTCCTTCGCACCTCGGGTTCACGGATAGTTTCTTTGCAGGAGAGCAACCAGACAAAGACCGCGCCGGAGGACCGGGCCGGGAACGCATTGACGACCTATTGACCAACGTCCGCGACAGCGCCTGGCTCGCACTACGCACCGGGCGCGCGAATATCGTCCACCCAGCCTGGCCGATTCTTGTCGGCTGCCTCTCCCGCGCGCCACCGATTCATGCCATAGGACCCGTGAATCCGGTCACCGGGCGGGAATCAGATGGATGCGGTATAAGCACCAGACTAAACACCGCGTCACCCACGGCCACCGGCGGCGGGTAACGCGGGCCGCCAGGCCCCGCAGCCCCCCGCAGGCCCCGAGCATCGGAGAACCCCATGACCGCAGCCCCCGAGATCGCTGTCGAGACCTGGTCCGACCACGTCGCCGTCGTCGAGATCCGCCGTCCACCGCACAACTACTTCGACGCGCCGCTGATCGAGGCGCTCGCGGACACCTACGACGAGCTGGCGGCCGGCACCGACGTCCGCGTGATCGTCCTCGCCTCCCAGGGTCGACATTTCTGCGCGGGCGCCGACCTGGTGGGCACCAGCGCCGCCGAGCCGGTCTTCACCGGAAGCGGACCGCTGGCCCTGTACGCCGCGGCAAGCCGGTTGTTCACGGCCTCGCTCCCGGTCGTCGCCGCCGTGCAGGGTGCCGCGATCGGCGGCGGCCTGGGGCTCGCCCTGGCCGCCGACTTCCGCGTCGCGACGCCCGAAAGCCGGTTCGTCGCGAACTTCACCCGGATCGGACTGCACCACGGTTTCGGCCTGACGGTGACGCTGCCGACGGTCGTCGGCCGGCAGAAGGCCCTGGACATGCTCTACACCGGCCGGCGGGTGACGGGCGAGGAGGCGTTCGGGATCGGGCTGGCCGACCGGCTGGCCCCGGCGGACGGGCTGCGGGCGGCGGCGGTGGAGTTCGCCGCCGGGATCGCCGCGGCGGCGCCGCTGGCGGTACGCAGCGTCCGGGCGACGATGTGGGCGGATCTCGTGCCCGCGATCCAGGCCGCGACCGAGCGGGAGGCCGCCGAGCAGGCGGTGCTATACACCACCGCCGACTTCACCGAGGGCATCCAGGCCAACGCCGAGCGCCGCGAACCCCGCTTCACCGGCCGTTGACCGCGGCGTCCGCACCATCGGTGGGGCGATTCGCCGATGTTCGTTCTCGGTCGCCGTCGCAGCCCTGGCCGATCTGACGGGTTACCCCATCCCAGCTAACCAGGCGCCCTGGCGGTGTTTCAGCGACCACCGTCGGTCAGTTCACGGGCTCGACTCCCGCGCGGAACGCGGCGGTGGGAAATCCCCGGCGATCACTTTTCGCGATACGCACCGCAACACCCCTCGGCCGCACCCCGGATAGGCGTAGCCCAATGGTTCGCATATCCGGGTATGCCCGATCCGTGGAACCACCGTTCCGTTACCTTGTGCTGCCTCTGGCCCGGTCTCCGAACCCGCTGGTGCGCGCCCTCCCGGGCGGCACCGTCGAGGTCGGATTTCGGGCCCCTGAGGCCCGTCCCCACCTCGGCGGACGGCCCATGCCCGGCCCGGCACGGAAACGGTGAGGAATGAGAAAAACCCTGCGTTCGGTCATCGCGGCGGGTGCCGCTGCCGCCTGCGCGGTCACCGGCCTCGCCGCGTGCGGCGGGTCGGACATCCTGAGCCAGGCCAGGAACGGCGGCCCGGCGCCCTGCCCGACCACCGCGGGAGTCGACCGCGCCAGTATCGACCTCGGAATGCTGTATTCGGGTTCCGCCGACAACGGCGATACCAGCGCGCGCTTTCGCGCGGGTGTCGACGCCCGCCTCGGCGAGGTAAACGCGAAGGGCGGCATCAACGGCCGCCGTCTCGGCTACCGGATCGCCGACGATGAGGGATCCCCGTCGCTGAACGCCGCGGGTGCGCGCATCCTCGCCCGCGACGATGACACCCTCGCCGTCCTGCAGTTCAGCGAAGCCTCCGCCGGCTCCGCGAAGGTGCTCTCGGACGCCGGCATGCCCGTCGTCGACGGACAGATCACCGACCCTGGGATCGCGTCACGGGCGAACGTGTTCAGCTATTCCCGGCCGTTGGTCTCGCAGCCCGCGCCGAGCGGCTGGGGGGATTTCCTCAACGACCGGGGAGCGCGCCGGGTCGCCGTGGTCTCGCTGCAGCTCTCCCCCGGCACCCAGGCGATGGCGCACGCGGCCGAACAGAGCGTGCGCGCGGCTGACCTGCGCGTCTCGACGAGCCTGCAGGTCCCGGCCGGCCCGATCGACCGGCAGGCGTTCGCCGACCAGATCTTGGCCGCGGACGCCGACAGCCTCATCGCCTTCGTCCCGGCACCGACGTTCTACCAACTCGTCCGGGGTGTGCGCGAAGCCGGCCTCGGACTGGCCGCGATCATCGGCGGTCCCACCAGCTACGACCGCTCCCAACTCGCCGCGCTCGGCGACAAGGCGGCGGGCGTGTACGCGTTCCTGGACTACACGCCGTTCGAGATCAACGCGGCGGCCCATCGGCGCTTCCTCACCGCGCTCGCGACCCACGCACCCCAGGCGGCAGCCCTGCCCGACGGGCCCGCGCTGGTCGGCTGGATCAGCGCTGACCTGCTCCTGCGTGGCATCGCCGCCGCCGGGGTCTGCCCGACCCGCGCCGGAGTGCTCGCCGGCCTGCGCCAGCAGACCCATTACGACGCCGACGGGCTGCTGCCGGCGCCGATCAACCTCAGCCGCGGGATCACCGCCGTGACACCCTGCTACGACTACGTGCGGGTGAACCCGAAGGGCTCCGCTTTCTCCCCCGTCAGCGCCACACCGAAATGCGGGCACGTCCTGCCCACGCAGTAGGCGCCCGGACCGTGGTCCGGGCGCCTACCGTTCAGCTCAGTCCGCTGTTCGGCTCACCTCGCCGTCCAGCTCGGCCCACCACCGCGCTCAGTGCTCGGCCGGGTGCTCGCCGGAGTACTTGCCCGGGTGCCAGTCCCCATGCCACGGGCCCCACCAGCACTCACCCTTGTGCCAGGTCCTGGGGTGCCAAATCTTCGGGAAGTAGTGGCCGTGCCAGCTGAAGCCGGGGATCCAGTAGCCGGGTTCCCAGTAGCCGGGTCGGCAGATCCAGTGCTTGTCGCCGTGATGGTCGGGCGGCTTCTTCTCCGGTGCCTTGACCGCGGCCGCCGCTGGCGACGATGCGGCCTCCGCCGGTTTCGGCGACGGCGTCGTCGGTGTCGCCGCGCCGGCCGGCGCGGCGATCAGAAACACGGTGGAGGCGAGAACGATAGTCAGAACGAGATTGCGGAAAGCCTTGAGTACGGTCATGGCCATCCTTTCGAGAGTCGCGTTGCCGTGACTTCCCGACGCGCTTCTTCGCCCGTCGGAACCGCCGCACGGCGCGCCCCGACCAGATACCCCCGCCACCCTGCGTACAATCTCCGCCAGCATGGTCCAGTGAAATCTATTCGGCGAAGGATACGGGTCGACCTGGGAAAACCATCCGCACAATGCTCGAAACACGCCCAGCCCGACCTTTGATCTCAGGCCGGACGGCCCGGCCGACCGGTCGCCTTCCGGACGCGCGATGGCGGTCGCAGGGTGAATGTGGTCCGCTCACAGCCTGCTCACATCCCGAATCGGGATACTCGATCCAGAGACACCGCGCCGCCGGAGACACAGCACCGGCCAGAGACACCACCGGCCAGAGATACCACCGGCCAGCGACTGCACCGGCCAGCGACAGCACCAGCCAGCGGCAGCACCAGCCAGCGACAGCACCAGCCAGCGACACAGCACCGGTCACGCGGACCGCGAGAGGAGAGCCCGATGCACGACACCCTGCCGAAGGGTCTGCGGCTCGGGCCGAGCGGTCACCTCCTCCGATCCCGACGCGCGGCCCGCGCGGAGGCCAGCACCGAGGCGCGCACGCCGGTGGACCCCTGGGACCACGACGAACCGGCCCCGTGGGGCCGTCCCGGGGACGGCAGCGCGGGCGGCGAGCAACCACCGGATCCACGAGATCAGCGTGCCGGTGACGTCGAGTACGGGCCGCGTCGACCAGCGCGAAAGCGGCGCTGGGTCCGCCTGGTATGGCGCGCCCTGGCCGTTGTGTCCGCCGCGGTGGTGACGCTCGCCGTCGGCTTCGGGGTGCTGCTCGTCGCGACCCCGTCGACGTCGGACGCGCACGCCCAGGTCGCCGCCCAGGCGACGGAGCATCACGCGACGGCGCTGTCCGGCGCCCTGCCGACCCGGGTGGTACAGGCACTGATCGCCACGGAGGACAGCCGTTTCTACTCCCATCACGGCATCGACCCGGTCGGCGCCGTGCGCGGCGTCGTCGGCCCCCTGCTCGGTGACGACGACCAGGGCGGGGCGACCCTCGACCAGCAGCTCGTGAAGATCCTCTACACCGGCGGCCGCCGAACCCTCACCGACCGCGTCGAACAGACGGCGCTCGCGGTGAAGCTCGACGCCCACTACCCGAAGAACGACATTCTCCGGATGTACCTGGACACCGTCTACTTCGGCCACGGCTACTACGGCATCACCTCCGCCGCCGCCGGCTACTTCGGCCGCGTCCCGTCGGCGCTGACGTGGACGCAGGCCACCCTGCTCGCCGGCCTCGTCCAGGCACCGAGCGCCTACGACCCGTACAGCCACCTCGACGCCGCCCGCCGCCGCCAGGCCCACGTCCTCGACCGTCTGGTCGCCACGGGCCACCTCACCCGCACCCAGGCCACCCAGATCGCCGCAGACCCCCTCAATCTGCGCTGAGCGCCGTCATCCCCGGGGCGCGGATGACTCGGCCAGCGTCCGGCCGCCGTCGATGACCAGCGCCTGGCCGCTGATGTAGGCCCGTCAACGACGGGCCTTTTCGACCTCGGCGGCCGCGCGTCAGACGTCGCCGAGCAGCCGTCCGGCCAGGTAGGCGTCGGCGAGCGCGCAGCTTTGCCGGGCGAAGTCGGCGACGCTCGCCACCGCGTCGGAATGCGGGTGGGTGCCGAGCCAGGCCACCAGTAGCAGCCGGCGCGCCAGGACGAAGGTGGGAATCATCGCGACGTCGGCCGCCGTCAGCGGCAATCGACGCTGGTAGGCCGCGAGCCAGGCCGCGACGAGATCACCGATGCCCTCGACATGCTCGAGGAACGACAACGACGCCGCCAGATCCCACAGATACCACCCGAATCCGCAGTCATCGAAGTCAATGACACATACCTCGTCGCGGGCCGTGTCCCCGGCCGGCGCGGGGATCAGCAGGTTCGCGAGCCGCATGTCGGCGTGGACGAGGCCGAACCGCTCCGGCCCGGTCCCGAACCCGGCCATCTGCCCACGTATCACCTCGACCGCCCGCCCCACCAGCGCCACCGCCGCCCGCACCTCGGCGCCGGACATCGGCTCGGCGGCGAGCGCCCCGGTGAGCCCGTCGGCCCAGCTCCCCCAGCGCCCGGCGGCGCCGAGCATGGTGTCCCAGGTCCAGGCGAAGCGGGTGAATCCCGGCGGGCGCGACCAGTGCCGGGCGTGCCGATGCAACCGCGCGGTGATCTCGCCGAGCTGGCCGAACGCACCCGGCAGCACGTCGGGCGCCAGCGCCTGCGGCGAGTCACCCTCGATCCACTCGAACAGCACCGCGTGCCGCGCCACCGGCCCGGCGTGGACGGTCGCCACCGCCCCACCGGTGCGGGTCGGGACGACCGCCGGCGTGCGCACGACCGCGTCGGCGCGCAGCGCCGCCACCCAGGCGAGTTCCGCCCGGATCTCCGCGACGCCGTGATAGCCCGGCCGGTGCAGCCGCAACGCCCACCGCCGCCCGCCGGCGGCGTCCGTGACCTGGTACGTCACGTTCTCGGACACATGCAGCAGCGTGGCCCGGGGCTCCCCATCAAGATCGTAGGCGGCCAGCGCCGCGCCGACCGTGCGGTCGAGGCCGGCCAGCCCGTCCACCGAGGTAACGCCGCCCACCCGCGACCGCCTCCGCTCTCCCGCATCCGCACTCCCGCACCCGCCGGGCGATGCCCCCCGCGCCGGCACCGAGAATCTACGGCTCATCACGGCCTGGGCGCGGATCTCCGCCGGCCGAGCACCGGCATCCCTTTGCGCCCGATCAAACACGAAGCGTCATGGTAAGGTCATCGGCAGTTGATCCGGAAGCCGATCCGGAAAATCGTGAAGAGGCGGGATTCGATGATCCCAGTGGTCCAGGCGTCGATCTTCGTGAGCTGGTGTCACCGGGACGTCACCGCCAAGGACGATCTGCTCGACCGGCTGCATCTCGGCACCCTCGCGGACGTCGAGATCACCTCCTGGCAGGACTCCGACCTGCGCATCGGCGAGAACTGGGAGGGCCGCATCCTCGACCAGCTCGCCGCCTGCGACTACGGGCTGCTGCTCCTGAGTCCGGCTTTCTTCGCCAGCTCGTACATCCTCACCAAGGAGCTGCCACGGCTGCTCGGGCCGGACGCCGACAAGGTGCTGCCCGTGATGCTCAGGCGGGTCGAGCTGGACGGCTCCCGCCGGCTCTACGGCGTGGACGCCCGGCAGATCTACACCGGCGCGGGCGGGCGCAGTTTCACCGAGACTCGCGGCGCGAGCCGGGAACGCTTCGCGCTGGGCCTGGCCTCGGAGATCCGCCGCCGCATCCTCGCCGACGCCGCCTGAGCGCCGCGCCCCCGATGCCCCGTCTCCCCGACCGTACCGTCCTACGTCGCCTCACCCAGCTCGATGACCACCTCACCGGCCTGCAGTCCACCCGGCTGCGCCAACTCGCCGAACTGATCGACGAGGACGACCGCATCCCGCTGCCCCGCGCGCTGGCGGTGGCCACCCCTGGCGGCGACGACGCGAAGGCGCAGGACTCGTTCCGCAAGTTCCGTTCGGACCTGACCCGCCTCGCCCGGCAGGCGAAGGTTGATCTGCGGCTGGTCACCGACAGTCGCAAGGCGCCGCCGGCCGGCCGGTTCTGCTGGTTCGAGGGCGCCGACGGCACCAGCGAGGAACTGGCCGACCTGTCGCGGCGCCAGGCCGATCGCGTCATCGGCCAGCCCGTGCCAGCGTCGGTGACGGAGGTGCTGACCCCTGTCGTCCACATCGAGATCGCCGGGCAGGCGTCGGAGGCACTGCGCAGGCGAGAGCAGGTCTTCGTCGACCTGATGATCGACCAGGTCGAGGCGGTGCCCGGCTATCGCATCACCTCCGCCCTCGACCTCCCGCTCGGCGCGGACGTCGCGACTGAGCGCCGCCGCCTGCGGGCGTCGGCCGACGTCGTCATCGATCTCGACAGCGCCCGCGCGCGCAGAAAGCAGCCACCGGGTCGAACCACGCGCCGACCCCTCACCGTCGCTCTGGAGGGGGTGCCCAGCGGCGCGCGGCCCGCGAGCGGCACGGTCCAGTTCGAGGAACGCCCGTTCAGCCAGTGCGCGGGCCGCGACGCGCAGTTGCGCTTCGTGCGCGACGTTCTCCGGCTCGTCCAGGACCGGCTGTTGGAGCGTCCAGAGGCGCTCCCCAGCTCCCCGGCCGCCGCGTCTCCAGCACAGCGGCCCGAGCCGGACGGAGGCGCCGCGGACACGGCGGCCCGGTCACATCCGGACGCCATGGCGCGCCGGACACTGGGGGAAGCGATCGCGCGCCGCCTGGCGAGTGGAACGGCGTGGGACTACGAGCCCGTCGAGACGAAGATCGGTGAGACCGCGTTCGGCGCGGGCGGTTCCGACGCGGCGGTGCCGCGCCCGCTCGGCACGCCGACACCGGCCGTCGAACGCCTGCTTTCCTGGGCGACGGACGACGCGGCGGACGCCCGGCAGCTGTGCGCGCTGCTCGGTGACGTCGGCATGGGCAAGACGACGACCATCCAGATGTTCACCCGGGAGCTGCTCGCCCGCCGCGAGCGGGACGCGTCGCTGCCGCTGCCCATCCTGTTCGACCTGCGCGACCTGACCGCCGAATGGGCCCGCTCCGCCCTCGGCCTGAAGGAGATCGTCGCAGCCCTGCTGCGGGCCGGTGACCACGGCGGCCCCGACAGCGCCGAACGGCTGCTGGACCTCGTCGCCGAGGGCAACTGCATCCTGATCTTCGACGGGCTCGACGAGGTGCTCGTCCACCTCGACCCGCATGCCGGCCAGGTGTTCACCCGCATGCTGTGGCGGGCGACCGAGGATGTCCGCCGCACCCGCGACTCCGAACGCCAGGCGGCGCGGCCGAGCCGGCTGCTGCTGTCGTGTCGCACCCACTACTTCCGCTCGATCCGCGACGAAGCCGGGCACCTCACCGGCCAGCACCGCGACGGCCCCCGCGGCGCCGACTACCTGGCGCTGCTCATGTTGCCGTTCGACGAGGAGCAGGTCCGCGCCTACCTGACGGCGAACGTCCCCGGCCGCGACGCCGACCGACTGCTGGCGCTGATCGCCAGCGTCCACGACCTGGGCGAGCTGTCCCAGCGGCCGTTGACACTGCGGATGGTCGCCGACCAGCTCGACACGGTGGAACGGGCGAAGGCCGCCGGGCGGACCGTGCGGGCCGTAGACCTGTACGCGTCGTTCGTCGGGCAGTGGCTGGAACGCGACGAAGGCAAACACTCGCTGCTCCCCGAGCACAAGGAGCTGCTGATGGAGGACCTCGCCGCCCGGCTGTGGCGGGCGGGCCGGGCCTCCTGGTCGGCCGACGAGATCGAACGATGGATGCTGGCGTTCCTCGCCGAGCGCCCCGACCTGGAACTGCACTATCCCGCCCGGGCCCCGGCCCGCTGGAAGGACGATCTGCGCACGGCGACCTTCCTGGTGCGCCGCGACGACGACACGTTCGGCTTCGCCCACACCTCCCTGCGCGAGTTCTGGCTCGCCCGCTATCTGGCCCGCGCGCTGGAGCTGCCCGAGTCCTCGGCCCGCAACGCCTGGCAGCTCGGCGTGCCGAGCCGGGAGACCCTCGACTTCCTCGGCCAGCTCCTGGCCGGTCTGGACGGCGGACGGCGCTCGCGGTGCGTCGCGACGCTGCGCTCGCTGGCGACGGACCCGCCCGGCGGCCAGGCCGACGCCGGCGCCGTGCTGGCGTTCGCCTACGGCCTCGCCGCCACGCGGGCCGACCATCCGCATCACGCGCTGCGCGGGTCCGTGCTGGCAGGAGCCGACCTGGCGGGCTGGCGGATTGAGGGTGGCGGCCGGGTCGATCTCCGCGGCGCCGTCCTCGCGGGCACTCGGCTCGTCGGCGCCCGACTACTAGCCGCCGACCTGACGGGCGCCGACCTGACCGACACCGATCTGACCCGGGCCGAGTTCATGGACAGCGACCTGCGCGACGCGCGCCTACGCCGCGCCAGCCTCCCGGGCACGATCTTTCGCCGCTGCGACCTGCGGGGCGCCCACTTCGACGACTCCCACGCCTACCGCACCCAGTCCCTGCACTGCCGCGACGACGCCGCCCCCCGCCCAGGCTGGCTCCTGGCGCCTGCCTCACGCACCCTCACCACGCACGCCCGCCTATCCACTTTCGCCGGCCACACCGAAACCGTGACCGGCGGCGCGTGGAGCCCCGATGGCACCCACATCCTCACCACCAGCAACGACGGCACCGCGCGGATCTGGAACGCCACCACCGGCGAACACCACCTCACCCTCACCGGCCACACCAACCCGGTGACCGGCGGCGCGTGGAGCCCCGACGGCACCCACATCCTCACCACCAGCAACGACGGCACCGCGCGGATCTGGAACGCCACCACCGGCGAACACCACCTCACCCTCACCGGCCACACCAACTGGGTGACCGGCGGCGCGTGGAGCCCCGATGGCACCCACATCCTCACCACCAGCAACGACCACACCGCGCGGATCTGGAACGCCACCACCGGCGAACACCACCTCACCCTCACCGGCCACACCAACCGGGTGACCGGCGGCGCGTGGAGCCCCGATAGCACCCACATCCTCACCACCAGCGACGACCGCACCGCGCGGATCTGGAACGCCACCACCGGCGAACACCACCTCACCCTCACCGGCCACACCAACTGGGTGACCGGC
>NZ_JALKFU020000847.1 GCF_023242965.2 Frankia sp. AgKG'84/4 | reverse complement strand
GCGGCCCGGCGTGTCGGTGCGGCCCGGCGAACGGGAGCGCGTCGACGAGGCCTACGGCGACGAGGCCTACGGCGACGAGGCATACGACGACGAGGCCGACGCAGTGGACCCCCGCGCCGAGGACGAGCCCGACGCCGGCCGTGGCCGCCCGGGTTTCGCCGAGGACCGCTGGGACGACCCGGCGGACACCGGCCCCGACCGGGCCCGCCAGCCCCGTCGCGTGCTCGCCGTCGTGGCGGGCGCGGTCCTGCTCCTGGTCGCGGCCGTCGCGGCGGTGACCTTGCGAGGCGGCGACGACCAGGGCGGATCCCCACCCGCCTCGACCGCCACGAGCCTCGCACCGATCCCAGCGAACTTCCTGGACAGCACCACGACCGACAGCGACAGGATTTCCGTCAAGGAGTTCTTCCCCGACTCGCCCGTCACGGTGGACGGCCGGGGCTACCGACGGCTGGCCCGCCGACTGGACGACGGCTGCCCCCAGCTGACCGGTGATCTGACGAAGCAGTTCGCCCCGCCGCACTGCGGACAGGCCGTGCGCGCCCTGTTCCTGAGCACCCCCGCGGCGGGCACCCGCGCGGTGCTCGTCGGAGTGACGGTGTTCTCCCTCGACACGGCGACGACGGCCACGACCGGCGTACAGACGCTCAACCAGGGCCGCGGCGGGATCACACCACTGCCCATCCCCGCCGGTGCCATCCAGAACGCGCAGATCACCGGGCCAGGCGGCAACAACTCCTGGCGCAGCGCCCTCAGCCGCGGGCACTACCTCATCTACACCCAGGTCGCCTACGTTGACGGCACCACCGGCGCGGGGACCGACCCGCCACTGCGCTCCGCGCAGACCGACGTCGGCATCCTCGCCACCGAGCCGATCGGGGACCGCGCCGTCCTCGGGCACGGCCCGCGCGGCTGACCCGCCCCGCGCCGTCAGTCCGACGGCGTCAGCCCCGCGCC
>NZ_JALKFU020000846.1 GCF_023242965.2 Frankia sp. AgKG'84/4 | reverse complement strand
CAGCAGGCCCGGCTGGCCGAGCTCGCCCGCGCGAGCACCGCCGGTGCCGTCGACCCGTGGTCGGCCGCGCAGCGGCTGCTGACGGAGATCTCACCGACACCCGGCGACGCGCCGGGCGACGCGCTGACCCCGCGGAACTGACCCCGCGGAACTGACCCCGCGGAACTGACCCCACGGGACTGACCCCACGGGACTGACCCCACGGGACTGACCCCACGGGACTGACCCCACGGGAGAGGAGCTGATGATGGTCCGGCTCGACGATCCGGACGTTCCCGCCGGCGATCTGATCGCCGCCCTGGGCCTGCGACCGCATCCCGAGGGCGGCTGGTACCGGCGGACGTGGGCCAGCCCCGATCTCCTCGACGCGCACGGCGGCCGCCGGCCCGTGATGACGTCCATCCTGTTCCTGCTGCCCCCGGGTGAGGTCTCCCGGTGGCATCGGGTGGCCTCCGCGGAGATCTGGCTCTGGCAGGGCGGCGGCGCCTTGGAACTCACTCTCGGCGGCGCGGGTGGACGGCCGGTGCCAGGACAGATCGCCCTGCTCGGACCGGACACCTCCGGCGGCGAGGTGCCGCAGGTCGTCGTGCCGGCCGGGCAGTGGCAGACCGCCGTCCCCACCGCCGGGCGGCCGGTCCTTGTCGGCTGCGTCGTCGCGCCCGGCTTCGACTTCGCCGACTTCGAACTCCTCGACGAGCCGAGCCCGCCGCGCTGACCCGACCACGCGCGGGTCGCGGCGCCTTGAGGGCGACCAGTCGTCTAGCGGGGGGCTGAGGCGACGGGCAGGGCGGTCGTGGCTGCCATGAGCAGCGCCGGGACCAGCGGAAGGTCGAGGACGTCGAGTGCCCCGGCGCGGCGCAGCCCGGCGCGCTCCTGCGGATCGGCGTCCTCGGTGAGGACGAGCGCGGGGATCGCGGCGGCGGTCGGGTCGGCGGCGAGGTCGGCGAGCAGTTCCGGCG
>NZ_JALKFU020000845.1 GCF_023242965.2 Frankia sp. AgKG'84/4 | reverse complement strand
CGGCGGAACCGGTCCCCGCGGCGCCACCGGGCCGCGCCGATCCGGGTGCCGCGGCTGCGGACGGCGCGGCCGTGGTGGTGCCCACCGATCCCGACGTCGGGTCGAGCGCGGTCGACGAGCAGGCGGCGGCCAGCAGCGCCACGGCGGTGAGGGCGACGAGCCGCGGCCGGACGGTGCTCGTGCGACGGCCCGCTCCTCGCCCCACCCCCGTCACCGCAGAAGCCCGAGGGGATCCGTACAGAGCAGATCTGCCATCATTTTCACGGCCTCTCGATCGAACAGTGCCGCGTCATACGTGACACTGACATGTAGACAGTCGGCGAGTTCAGCCAGCGTGACGGTGATGCCCCCGCCCTCGGCCGCGGTCGACGGGAGGCCCAGTACGCGCCCGCCGGCCTCGCCCCGCCAGGGCAGTTCGCTGATCCTGGGTAGTCGGGGCAGGTAGTTCAGGGCCAGCGTCGGAGCCGGGGCGGGCGCTGCGGCGTCGGCACGCCGGTGCGGGGCCGGCAGGAGCTGCTTGGTCGCCGCGGCGGCCATCGTCGCCACCGGCCGCCCGGAGTCGATCACCTCGCGCATCGCGGCGGAGATGACCGCCGGGTCGCCCGGGTCCGCGGGCTCCAGGAAGACGCCGGCGACGAAGTTCCCCTTGTAGCGGGTCGGCACCGGCACGTACCGCCGGCCGTCGAAGAGCACCCACATCCCAGGCTCCGGCGTCGGCAGGCCCGCCTTCTCCACGGCGCTCCAGGTCGCGGCGAACAGGATGCCCGCCACCGAGCGCCCGCTGGAGCGGTCCCCGCGCGCCTCGCGCACCGCGCTCAGCAGCTCCGGTCCGGAACGCCGGATGACGCAGCCGGGGTCCGCGAGGCCGGTGTCGAACGGGACCTCGCCACCGCCGCCGGCCATGCCACCACCGCCGGCGGCCATACCGTCGCCGGCTGCCGTCGAGTCGGTGTCGATCCC
>NZ_JALKFU020000844.1 GCF_023242965.2 Frankia sp. AgKG'84/4 | reverse complement strand
CTGCACGACATCGCCGGGGACGGCCCGGGGGCCCTGGCGGCCGCCGAGAGCCTCGCCGCCCGCCTCGGTGGCCTACCTCTCGCACTGCGCGCCGCCGGACTGTTCCTCCTCGAGGCGGCGCGGATGCCACCGGTGCCCGGCGACACCACGATCCCCCGCACCTACACCGCCTACGAGCGGGCGCTCGGGACCGGCCGGGCCGAGTCGGTCCTGCCGGACCTCGACGGCGGTGTGCCAGCGGGGCGCAACACCGAACGCGCCCTGGTCGGGCCGACCTGGGAGCTGTCCCTGCGGCTGCTCGCCGCCCAGGGCCGCGGGTCGGCCCGGTCGCTGCTCACCCTGCTGGCCTGCCTCGGTGGCGATCCCGTCCCGGTCGAGCTGCTCGACTCCGCCGTGCTCGCGTCCTCGGCGCTCTTGCCAGGCCTGACGACCACCAGCCTGTGGACGCTGCTGCGGGCCCTCGCCGGGCACGGCCTCGTCGACCTGACCGCTGCCAGGGACCGGCCCGACCGGCCCGACCGGCCCGGATCCCGCGGCGACGGCGGCGGCGCGGACGGTGCCGCGGCCCTCGACCAGGTGTGGCTGCATCCGCTCGTACGCGACAGCTTCAGCCGGGCCGCGCACGCCTCGGGACGCCTCGAGGACTACCTGGAGACCGTCACGGCGCTGCTCACCCACGCGGCTCGCCACGGCGACCCGCGCGACCCCGACACCTGGGGCCGGTGGGCCGGGCTGCGCGGGCACGCCGACGCGGGCCTGGCGCTGCTGCGGACGCGGCGGACCTGGCGGCTCGGCGAGCTGACCGAGGCACAGCTGCCCCCGGACCTGCTGGTCCCCGCCACGCTCACCGCCCGCTTCCTGCGGGCCACGGGCCATCTCGCCGAGGCGGCCGCGATGTACAACGTGGTGCTCGCCGCCGGCCGGGCGCAGTTCGGCGACGCGCACGCCGGCGTGCTCACCGC
>NZ_JALKFU020000843.1 GCF_023242965.2 Frankia sp. AgKG'84/4 | reverse complement strand
GCTCGCGGCCGCCGAGCGGGCGGCCCGGCCGGACGGCGCGACACCCACGGCACTGCCCGCCGCACGCTGGCGGGAACTCTGGGTCGCCGTCGGCCCCGCACAAGGTGCCGCGACGGCAGATCGGTGACCGACTGATGACCGCACGGCAGCCCCGGCCGGAGAACCCGGGGAGCCGGCGGTACTAGCCTCTGAGCATGGCTGCCATCCCACGTAAGGCGCTGGCCGACGTCCGTCAGATCGCGGCCCGCCGGACGGCCCCGGTCGTCCTCGAACTCGACCTGACGGCCGACCCGGTGGAAGGCGTCCCCAGCGATCCGCTGACCCTCGCGCTCGCGCACCGCCGCACCACCCTGCGCGACGTCGTCGAGGGCCTGCGGTACGCCGCGGCGGACCCGCGGGTTCCCGTCGTCGTCGCGCACATCGCGGCCTGCGGGATGCCGCTGGCCCGCATCCAGGAGATCCGCACCGCGATCGCCGCCTTCCGCGCCGCCGGTGGCACCGCCATCGCCTACGCCGACACGTTCGGCGAGTTCGGCGGCGGCACCGGGCCGTATTACCTGGCCTGCGCGTTCGACGAGATCTGGCTGGCGCCGTCCGGGGACTGCGGCCTGACCGGCCTGGGCATGGAGACGCCGTTCCTGCGCGGGGCGCTCGACCGGCTCGGCGTGGCCGTGGAGATCGGGCAGCGCTACGAGTACAAGAACGCGGTGAACACCCTCGTCGAGCGGGACTTCACCCCGGCGCACCTGGAAGCGGTGAGCCGGATCATCGAGTCCTCGTCGGAGCAGGTCGTCGCGGGCATCGCCGAGGGCCGCTCGATGTCGCCGGACCGGGTCCGGCGCCTGATCGACCTCGGCCCGCTCGCCGGGCCCATCGCCCTGGACACCGGGCTGATCGACCGGCTCGGCTACCGCGACGAGGTGTACGACGCGGCCCGCCGGCGGGTGCGCCACGCGGGCGACGGC
>NZ_JALKFU020000842.1 GCF_023242965.2 Frankia sp. AgKG'84/4 | reverse complement strand
GCCCGTGACGCCGCGACCCTGCTGGCCGGCGGCGGGCCGATCGCGCAGGTCCTCACCGCCGACGGGCAGGTGATCGCCGCCTCCGCCGATGCCGGTCGCGGCGCGCTGGCCACCGGCTCGACGCTCGCCACCGCCCGCACTCGGGCCCTGTGGGCGACGGCCCAGCCCCACCGGGACGGGCAGACCGAGGACCAGATCCGGGTCTACGCCGTACCGGTGCCCCTCGCCGGCCCCGCCGGGCGCACCACCCTGATCGCCGTCGTGGGGCTCACCACCCGCCCGACCGACCGCGCCGAGGACCGCGTCCGCAACGTGATGGTGCTGGCCAGCGCCCCGCTCGTCGCCCTGTCCGGCCTGGCCGCCTGGCTGCTCTGCGGCGCGGCCCTGCGTCCGGTCGAGCGGATGCGCCGGGAGGCTGCGGCGATGGCCGCCGCCGAGGACGACACCCTGTCCGGCCCGGACCCCTACCGCCGACCCGTCCCCGTCCCCGTCCCCGACCCCGTCCCCGTCCCCGTCCCCGTCCCCGACCCCGTCCATCGACCCGGCGCCGCCCGCGCCCCCGGCCCGGTGCCACCGGTGGCTCTCGCGCTCGCGGTACCCGCGACCCGCGACGAGATCGCGGCGCTGGCGCGCACGATGAACGATCTGCTCGCGCGCCTGCACGCGGCCCGTGCCCGCGACCGCGCGTTCATCGCCGACGCCGGCCACGAGCTGCGCACCCCGCTGACCGTGCTCAAGGCCGAGCTGGAACTCGCCGCCCGGCCCGGGCGTCGTGTCGCCGAGCTGCGCGACGCGATCGCCGGCGCCGCCGAGGAGACCGAACGGCTCATCCGCCTCGCCGAGTCACTGCTCACCCTGGCCCGGATGGACGGCGGACAGCTACGCACCGACCCCGTCGCCGTCGACGAGGTCCTCGACCGCGCCGTGCGGGCGGCGGGCGGGCACGCCGGGCAGCGCGGTGTGCGCC
>NZ_JALKFU020000841.1 GCF_023242965.2 Frankia sp. AgKG'84/4 | reverse complement strand
CCCACCGCGCGGCCGGGGACCACCCGCGGCTCGCCGAGACCCGCCGGCTGTTCGGCGCCGGGCCCCACGCGGCCGTGCACGGCGAGGCCACGATCAGGACCAAGGACGGTTTCGAGGTCGTCAACGGCCAGCGTGGCAAGGTGACGGCGATCAGCCCGACGTCGATCGCCGTCCGCAGCGACGACGGCTACGCCACGACATACGTGATCAACGGTGACACGAGGTTCCGCGTCGACCAGAAGGCGGCGAAGCTCACCGACATCCACCAGGGCGACACCGTCCAGGTGGGGGCGAAGGCCGCGGGCGCCACCCGCACCGCGGTACTCATCGTCGAGCCGAAGGAGTGAGCGCGGGCGCCGTGCCCGGCTGGCCGCGCCGCGCCCGGCCCCGGCAGCTCCATTCGGACCGTCCGCCGTCAGACTATCCAGCAACAGGGCATTCCCTACGGGTCGCGGCATGTCTCGGATACCACTCCGGGGACACCCCGACACCAACCGGGGACACCGCCGGCCGGCCCGCCCCGGGCGGCGTTCTTTCATCGCGGCAAGATCTTTCCGCTTCCATCACACTCCCGACATTTGATGTTGGCGTCTCCATCGAAGATGCCATCCGCGTCCAGCTCGGCCTGAGGCCGTGTCTGGTAGCGGGTCCCGTTGCAGGAAGGGCAGGTAGCGAGCCCCCCGACAGATCGATCGTCGGGGGGCCGGAAATACCTGCTCGATCGTTTTCGCGCCCTTGTCACGAAAGCGAGAATGCACGCCCAACCCACCGACGTCCAGGATGTCGCGGGCCACGGAATGGTCATCAGACAAAGCGTCATCCCAAAACCCGCACCGTTTACCTGGCAGCCATTTTCCGGGATTTCGGCGCCGCCGGCCGCATTTTCCGCGGCGCCCTGCACGGCGCGTGTCGGGTCGGCCGGGCGGATCTCCGGCCGCCGACGGCGCCCTGGGGCGTCACCCCCGGCC
>NZ_JALKFU020000840.1 GCF_023242965.2 Frankia sp. AgKG'84/4 | reverse complement strand
TGCCCGCCCAGCCCGCCGCGGCCCTGGTCCGCGAGGTGGTCACCGCCGCCGGGCGGCTGCGCGGCGGACCGATCCCGACTGCCGGCAGGAGCGCCCACGATGGTCCGGCCGGCGTCGAAGGGCCCGTCGACGATCTCGGCCGCGCCGCGGATCTCGTCGCCCGGCTGGCCGCCGCGCACCCGGGTGACGTGGGGATCGCCGCCGCCCTGCTGCTCAACGACGTCACGCTGCGCCCGGGCCAGGGCCTGTTCCAGCCGGCCAGAATGCTGCACGCCTACGTCGCCGGCCTCGGCATCGAGATCATGGCCACGTCCGACAACGTGCTGCGCGGCGGCCTGACGCCCAAGCACATCGACGTCGACGAGCTGCTCCGGATCCTCGATCCGACGCCGACCGGCGCGCCGCTGCTCACCCCGCGCACCCGCAGCCTCAGCCCCAGCGGACTGTTGCGCGGCTGGGACGTCCCCGTCGCCGACTTCGCCCTGACCGAGGCGGTGCTCACCGGAGGGCGCCTCGCCGTGGGCCGTCCCACCGTGCTGCTGGTCGTCGACGGCGAGGTCGTGGCCGAGGCGAGTGCCGACGGGAAGCCCGTCGCCCCGCTCACTCTGCGCCGAGGCGCCTCCGCGCTGGTGACCGCCCCAGCGGACGTCAGCCTCACCGGGCACGGCCGGGTGTTCCTCGCCGCCCCGGGCGGCTGAGCCAGCGCTCCCACCGACGCAGCCGGACAGATGGGCGCGCAGCAGGGGGCGGGTCCGGCGGGTAGACGACCGATCAGCGGTAGACGACCGCCGGGTCGGCGACGGCCGCGGGAACGTCGATCACCCGCGGCGCACCCGAGAGCTGCACGACAGCCGACAGGATCCGCGGCAGGACGGCTCCGCTGCCCGGACCGGCGCCCGCGGCCGAGGTGAGATCTTCACCGCGGACGGCCAGCTCGTCGCCTCCTTCACCCAGGACGGCATGATCCGCCCG
>NZ_JALKFU020000839.1 GCF_023242965.2 Frankia sp. AgKG'84/4 | reverse complement strand
GGGCGCACCACCGCCACCCGGGCCGGCTCGGGACACGATGCCGGCGGCCGACGGCGTTCCGCGACCACCGGCATCGCCCCCGCGCGCCGCCGGGGATGATCTGTGCCCGCCGATGGCGGCACCGACCCGGACCGGGCCCGTGTGCCCCGCTCGCGGCGGGCGGGGCGCGTTCCGTTAGCGTGAGGTCCGTGCAGGACAAAGCCGGGTCGAGGCCGCGGCGGTCGCGGCGTGGCCGGCGCCCCACGGGCGCCACTCCAGGTCGATGAACTACGTCCAGGGCGCTGTCCTCGGTCTGGTCCAGGGCCTCACCGAGTTCCTGCCGGTCTCCTCCAGCGCCCATCTGCGCCTCACCGCCGCGCTGGCCGGGTGGGACGATCCCGGTGCCGCGTTCACCGCGGTGTCGCAGATTGGCACGGAAGCAGCGGTGCTGATCTATTTCCGCCGTGACATCGCCCGGATCGGACGGGCCTGGGCGGCATCGATCGCCCGCGGCGACAGACGCGGGGACCCGGACGCCAGGATCGGCTGGCTGGTGCTGCTCGGCGCCGTGCCGATCGGCGTGTTCGGCCTGACACTGCAGGACGCGATCGAGGGGCCGTTCCGGGATCTGCGGCTCATCGCGGCGACCCTGATCACTCTCGGGCTGCTGCTCGGCGGCGCCGACTGGCATGCGGCGAACGGCCGCCCCCAGGGCCGCCACGCACTGCTCCGGCGGCGCCGCACTCTCGACGATCTCACGCTGCGCGACGGACTGTTGTATGGCCTGGCGCAGTCGGCGGCGCTGATCCCGGGTGTGTCCCGGTCGGGGGCGACGATCAGCGGGGGCCTGCTGCTCGGCTACACCCGGGAGGCGGCCGCGAGGTACTCGTTCCTGCTCGCGATGCCGGCCGTGCTCGCCTCCGGGCTGTTCGAACTGCGCAGCCTCGCCGGGCCGCGCGCGCGCGCGGACGCCGCCGCTGAGGCGACCGGGGCGGGGAC
>NZ_JALKFU020000838.1 GCF_023242965.2 Frankia sp. AgKG'84/4 | reverse complement strand
TGCATCGCCAAATGGCGGCACGAGGTCATACATTTTATTATTCAACAACGCAGCCCTGTGATCCAGATAGTCTTTGACTAGAACATTACCCAGGTCATCCATCGAACGGCAACGGTAACTGTCGGAGCTGATCTTCGGACTTGGTTGTAGCGAAATTCGGGCCGAAGCTTTCGAATCGTCGGGTAATCGGCCACAAACAGTACACAACGGGTCGGGAAGAAAGGAATGCCATGAACTATTCAGTGTTTTCATGTTGATTAATGAAACCCGTCCTTCCGAGTGGGCCTGCTCACCTTGCAATACCCTCGGTACCTCGGCCCCGATCAGGTGAGCCATCTGCAAGAGTCCCGTGCCTGATGCCGCCACGTCACGCTGAATTCCTTCTTGCACCGACATTCGCTGCCGTATATCCCACATCTCTTTACGGTCGCGTCCTGCCATGATACGTCGAAGGTCCGCACACTGGTAGCATCCCGGCGCACCCGGGCGTACCAGCGGCCCGACCACGCCCTCGCCAAATGAAACGAAGCCTGGTAGCCAAGGAATGCCGGTTGATCGTAACACCTCTTCCGATTTTTGATGAACAGAGGGATTCCAGGCATCTTGCAGCACCAGAGCCATACCAGTCGTTTCCGGTATTCCTGCCTCGAAATCGGTCTGGCGAATTACCTGGTATTGGCCGGACAGTTCTCCGCACACGCGGTCCGCCAACACTCCCTCTCCGACTACCAAAACGACAGCATTCAACTTGATTCCTCCTTTCGCAACAACACACCAAACACCCCTGCCAGTTCCTCTTTCAAAAACGGTTCCAGTCCTAGTTCCAAAACCAAGAGCCGTTTGTGGTTCCGTTCCAGGACTTGCATAGCGGACTGCAAAACCTCAGGTTGTGTCGTATCTTCACCCGCGGGGATTACAAGATTCAGCGTCACCGTTTCTTCTTGAAGGACAGTCGAAACCACCAACCCTTGTGCTTGGG
>NZ_JALKFU020000108.1 GCF_023242965.2 Frankia sp. AgKG'84/4 | reverse complement strand
CTTCGTCTTCGACGACGGGTTCTTCAGCCGGAACTCGATCTCCTGCGCACCAGGCGGCGCGACGACGCTGAACGTCGGGTTCGGGATGTACTCACTGATCTGGTTACGTAGCGCGATCTTGGTCCGGCCGTTGACCTCCACGTACTTGACCAGACCGGCGTGGCTCTCCGGCAGGTACTTCGTGAAGGCATCGGTCGTCTCGTACATGTGGTTGTCCGCGTCGAACACGGGATAGTCAATGAACCGGGACAAGAAACCTCTCCTCACGAAGCGGGCCCGCGTGCCGACGGCGTGCCGGACGGCCCGCGGACGGTCAGAACTAGCCGTGGCGGCCGAACACGTCCGCACCCCACGACTCGAAGGTGACGGGCAGCTCGCCGGCTGGCGCGGTCGGGGTGACGGTCAGGGTCTCGTACTGGTATCCGGCCGGCAGCGTGACCGCCGCGACGATGGCGCCCGCCACGACGTCGGGCGTCATCATGCCGGCGTGGCGGAGCAGACCGCGGCGGAACCACAGCTGGTAGGCGGCCAGCCCGCGACCGTTCTCCCCCTCGCGGGTGCCGAAGTCGGTGCCGATCGTCTCGCCACAGCGCAGCGCCGTGACGCGGATACCGGTGCCCTCGAGTTCCAGGCGCAGCATCCGGGCGGCGTGTTCCACCCCGGCGTTGGCGGCCGCGTAGGGAATGTGGTGCAGCCATTCCTTCGCCGCGCTCAGCGAGGTCATGAACAGGATGTCGCCGCCGCTGCCGGCGGCCCGCAGTGCTCGGACACCGCGTTGGGCCATGTAGAGCCCACCGGTGAGCTTGGTGGCGATCTCGGCGTCGATCTCGGCGGGGGTGAAGTCCTCAAGCGGGCCGAACCGGCCGGTCGCGGCGTTGTTGATGACCGCGGTCACGGTGCCGAACTTGTCCTCGGCCGCGGTGAAGAAGCGGTCCACGGACTCCGCGTCGGTCACATCGAGGTCGTGGGCGAGGCAGGAGCCGCCCGCCTCCTCGACCAGCGTCGCGGTCCGCGCGAGCTTCTCGGCGCGGCGTCCGCCGATGACGACCCGCCAACCCAGCTCGCCGAACCTGCGCGCGGTGACCTGTCCGATCCCGGTCCCCGCTCCCGAGATCGCGACAACGCCCGGAGCCGGCTCGCTGGTTTCGGTCATGTACGGCTCCCTGTTGGTCCTGAGGCAGTGCTGTGGTTCGCCACCACCGCTGGCCGCCGCCACTGCTAGTATCTACATCGATGTCAACTTCAATCTAGCTTGACAGTAGCGACCGGATGTCGCGCGTGCAACGGTCGATCAGGACCACCTCGGGTCGGTCCGAGACCCGCCGGCCGCACCGACCAGCCGCCGAAGCGTGGGATGGGGAAGCATGAGTACGACCGGAACCGAGAGCCTTGCCCACTTCCGCGAGCGTGCCCGGGCGTTCGTGCGCGCGCACCTCGGCCCGGCCCGTGAGAGCATGGCGAGCGGCCTGCGCGGTGGGCGCAGCGACGCCGACGAACTCGCCGCCGTGGCCCGCGACCAGGAGATCCAGCGTCTCCTGGCCGATGCGGGGCTGGCCGGGATCTGCTTCCCCCGGGAGTACGGCGGTCAGGGCCTCACCCCGGAGCACCAGGCCGTACTGAACGAGGAGCTGCGCGGCTACGAGCACCCGATGCGCCTGCAGTCGCCGTCGATCGCCCAGTGCGCGGCGGTGCTGCTCGAGTTCGGCACCGAGGAGCAGAAGAAGCAGCATCTGCCGGCGATCCTGCGCGGCGACGAGCTCTGGATGCAGTTCCTGTCCGAGCCCAGCGGTGGCTCGGACGTCGCCGGGGCCGTCACGACAGCCGTGCGCGAGGGCGACGAGTGGGTCCTCAACGGCTCGAAGATCTGGACCACCGGCGCGTGGTGGTCCAACTGGGCGCTCTGCCTCGCCCGCACGAACTGGGATGTCCCGAAGCACCGCGGGCTGACCGTCTTCATGTTCCCCATCGATCTTCCCGGGATCGATGTCCACCGTATCGAGCTGGTCAGCGGCTCGCGGGAGTTCTGCCAGGAGTTCCTGACCGACGTGCGGATTCCCGACACCTACCGGATCGGCGAGGTCGACGGCGGCTGGTCCGTCGGTGTCCGCTGGCTGTATCACGAGCGGCTCGGCATGAGCTCGCCCTACGCGACCCATGGCGGCGGCGGCCACGGCAGCGACACCGGCAGCCTGCTCGCGCTGGCCCAGGCGACCGGCCGCGGTGACGACCCGCTGGCCCGCGACCTCGTCGGGGAGGCCTACACCCTCGCGGTCACCGGCCGCGCGCTGGCGGACCGGCTCGCGGCGGCGATGGCCAGCGGGCGGGTGTCGGACCAGTCCGCGGCGGTCGGCCGGCTGTTCCACGCCGTCGCCAACGAGCGGACCACCTCGATCGCCTTCGAGCTCGTGGGCCCGGACGGCGCCGCCTGGGACGCCGGGGACCCGGCGACGGCGGACATCGGCACGGGCTTCCTCATCCGCCAGGTCGGGTCGATCGGGGGCGGCACGTCCGAGATGGCCCGCAACGTGATCAGCGAACGGGTGCTCGGCATGCCCCGCGAGCCAGCCCTGGACCGCCAGATCCCGTTCCGCGAGGTACGTCGAGGCTGACATGCGGACCTGGCCACCGGGCCCCGCGGCGACAGGGGCCCGGTGGGTGGATCAGGCGACGACGCCGCGGACCTTCAGGTCGACGACGGTGTCCCAGTCCAGGCCGAGTTCGGCGAGGATCTCGTCGCCGTGCTCGTTGAACTCCGGTGCCCGCGTCGGGACGGCCGGCTCGCCGTCGTACTGGATAGGTACCGCCACGAGTTGGAACGGTGTGCCCTGTGCCGTCACGCAGTCCTGGATGTAGCCGTTGGCGATGGTCTGCGGGTCGGCAGCGGCCTCCAGGGTGTGCTGGACGACCGCCCACTGCCCGATGAAGGGCTCCAGGCGACGTCGCCACTCGTCGAGGGGCGCCTGGGCGAAGAGCTCCTCGAGGATCGCCTTCGCCTCCCGCGCGTGGGCGATCAGCGAGGCGTGGTCGGCGAAGCGGGGGTCCGTGACGAGGTCCGGCCGTTGGAGGATCTCGCACAGCGCCGGCCAGTACGCGCCGGCCTGCAGGCAGGTGAGCATGATGTTGCGACCGTCGCTGGTCGCGTAGCTGCCCACCAGCGGATTGGCCGTGGCCGTGTCCGCCGGTTGCGCCAGCCATGGCTCCTTCCGCAGCAGGGACAGCGCCATGGCCTGGCCCATCGCCCACAGCCCGGTGCCGAACAGCGAGATGTCGACCGTCGTCGGCTCCCCGGTGCGCTCCCGGTGGAACAGCGCCCCCATGACGCCACCGGCGATGGTGATGGCGCCGACCGAGTCCCCCCAGCCGGGGCCGGGCGGGTTCGGGATCAGGTCGTACTCGGGTCGCATGACCCCCATCGCCGTCCCGGCGCGCATCCAGAAGGCAAGCGAGTCGTAGGCGCCCTTGTCCGCGTCCGGCCCGCGTTCGCCCTGCCCCGTCCCGGCCGCATAGATGATCTTCGGATTGGCCGCACGGAGCTGTTCCACCTCGATCCGCAGCTTGGTCCGGACCCGCGGCAGCTTGTTGGTCAGGAAGACGTCGGCCGTCGCCGCCAGCTTGTAAAGGATCTCCCGGCCGTCGGGCGAGGTCAGGTCGAGACCCAGGCTGCGCTTGCCTCGGTTGGAGTGCTCGAGCAGGGCGTGGACGTTGCCCTCGATGGCCGCCATCCCGGTGGACTCCAGGCCCCGCATCGCGTCACCGCGCTCGACGTGCTCAATCTTGATCACCTCGGCGCCGAGATCCGCGAGCATGGCGGAGGCCGCGGGAACGAAGGTGTGCTCGGCCACCTCGAGGACGCGGACCCCTTGCAGGATCGCAGTCATACGCAGCGCCTCCCAGTGAGAATCGTGCTTCGCGTGGATGGTTGACACAGAAGATCGACATCGCTCTCGATGAAAATTAAAATTGATGTCAGATTTGAGTTTGGCCGCTTTCCGTGCACCCGTCAACCCGCTCTTCGATCTTGTCGTCGATCGGCCGCCGAGGCGGAAGGCGTTCTCCACACCGCGCGCGCCGGACCTCGTCTCGTCGCTGGTCGAACCACCGCCGAAAGCAGCTGTCCGCACGTGACGTCCCAGGTCCGCCACGCGACGACCAGGACACGACGACTCCTGCCCTCCGGCGCCGGCGGACCCGCCCAGCGACAGTTCCCGAGAGACGGACAGATCTCGCTCGGACGTCGAGAGGAACGGCGGCAGGCGGGCCACGACCAGTTCCTCGATTCGGGCCGCCGGACTAGAACCTCCCTCACCAACCGTCAAGAATCCATCTCGATCACCTTCTACTCGTTCGCCAACTGGTCGCTGGCCGCCGGTACCGGCGCGGACCTGATCTGGCCGGCCCCGACCGGGCTGAGGCTGCCGGTCGTGCAGGTCCTGGCCGACGGCACGTTTCTGACCGTGCTGATCAACCCGGAGATCACGGGCGGCCGGCGCCGCGAGCGGCTGCTCGCCGCCGCGAAGGCCGGCGGGGAACTCGACCCGGACGAGGCGCACCTGGCCCGGGTCGTCGAGTACGACATCCCCGACCGCGCCGGCAACGGCACCGGCGAACTGGTCGCCCTGCTCACGACGATCCTCGACCCGGCGCAGGCCCGCGCCGACGAACTGGCCGCCGGTTACAACGAGCGCTGGGAGGAGGAAACCTCCAACGACCAGCTCAAGACCCATCTCCGCGGCCCCGGAAAAGTACCGCGGTCCCGGCCGCCGGACCTGGCCGTTCAGGAGATGTGGTCCTGGCTGGTCGTCCAGTACGCGCTCGCGGCCCTGATCGCCCGCGCCGCGGAAGCCGCCGAGATCGACCCCGACCGGGTCGGATTCGCCCGGACCCCGCGCCTGGTCCGCCGTTCCGCCACCGGGACGGCGGACATTCCCCCTGAGGACTGGAACGCCCAGCTCCCCGCCTTCCACACCGAGATCACCCGCAGGCTCAACCCGCCCCGGCGCCACCGCACCTGCCCCGCGTCGCCAAACGCGCCCGACACACCAGCTACCGCGTCAAGAAACCCGACGAACCCGCCTCGATCCGCCACCCAGGCCCCGCCACGGTCCGCCTCTACCTACTCGCCCCACCCACCGCGTGATCAAATACCCGCAAGATCAAAACAAGCTTCACGGCATTGAGCCAAGAGCAACCATCGAGTTGACTCGACTGAAGCTACGTTCTAGTCTCGTCAAAGCAGCGTCCGCGGCGGGGTCACGCATATTTCAACGGTTTCCCGCATACCCAAAGAGGAGCCTGTTCATGGCTATGCCCGCCGGCCTTCCCATCGTCGACACGCTCATCGGCTTCCCGCATGAGGGATTCGACCAGTACGACTTCATCCGTAAGCAGACCAAGGACAAAGGCTCCCAGGAGAGCGAGTTCCCGGTCGAGTACATGTTCAAGGAAGTCCCCAAGGACCTCCCGACCCACGACCCGGTCTCCGTCACCCTGCACGAGATGGACCGGTACGGCATCGAGATCGGTCTGGTCAGCGTCGCCGACGAGGCCACCGCGTTCGCCCTGAAGAACCACCCGGACCGATTCATCCCGTGTGGCAGCCTGCGCGACCCGAACGACGTGAGCGGCAGCGTGCGCGCCGTCCGCCAGGCCTACGAGGAGTATGGGATCAGGGCGCTCGGCGCCTTCCCAGCCGGGACGTTCCCGCAGGTGGCGATCGACGACCCGAAGATGTACCCGATCTACCAGACCTGCGTGGACCTCAACATCCCGATCTTCTGTACCGCCGGCATCGCGGGTCCGCGGGTGAAGTCCGCGGTACAGGAGGTCTCGCGGATCGACGCCGTCATGTTCGATTTCCCCGACCTGGTCTTCGTCACCCGCCATGGCTGCGAGCCATGGGAGGAACTGGCCGTGAAGCTGATGCTGAAGTGGCCGAACCTGTACTACTCGACCACGGCGTTCGTGCCGAGGTACTACCCGAAGGCGATCATCGACTACGCGAACACCCGCGGCGCCGACAAGATCATCTATGGCGGCTACTTCCCCATGGGCCTGACCCTCGAGCGGATCTTCACCGACATGGAGCACGTGCCGTTCAAGGACACGGTCTGGCCCAAGTTCCTCAGCGAAAACGCCCGGCGCGTGCTCCGGTTGGACGGGTAGGCGCCGGCCGCCGGTGTCGCCGGCGAGCCCGCCGCGCCGATCCACCCACGCCCACCCGCCGTGGGGCCGCACCCATCCTGCCGAGAAAGGACCGTCGACGTGGCCAGTTCTCCGGCCGACGCCCGCTACACCATCATCTCGTCCGACACCCATGCCGGCGGGAGTCACGTCCAGTACCGCGAGTTCCTCGACTCCGCGTACCACGAGGACTTCGATGCCTGGCGCGGAAAGTACCGCAATCCCTTCAGTGACCTCGGCGACTACCGGCGGCTGCGCAACTGGGATGACGGGATTCGTAACTCTCAGCAGGACGAGGACGGCGTTGTGGGGGAGGTCATCTTCCCGAACACCGTGCCGCCGTTCTTCCCCAGTTTCGTGCTGTTCGCCGACCCGCCGACCCGCGGACTACGCGCACCGCCGGGCCGGAATCCACGCGCACAACCGGTGGCTCGAGGATTTCTGTAGTCGCTTTCCGCAGCGTCGTGCGGGTGTCGGGCAGATCTTCCTGAACGATATCGACGACGCCATCGAAGACGCGGTCTGGATCAAGGAGCACGGCCTGCGGGGCGGCGTACTGCTCCCGCCGGTCCCGCCGCACGTGGACTGGATCAAACCACTCAGCCACCCGGACTACGACCGGCTGTGGGCGGTGTGCGAGGACCTCGAGATCCCGCTGAACGTGCACGGAGGACAGGGCTTGCCGTCGTACTCCAGGCACTCTTCATCGGCGCTGGTCATGACCGCGGAGATTTCTTTCTTCTCGCACCGTCCGCTGACGTTCATGCTGCTGTCGGGGGTGTTCGAGCGTTTTCCCCGACTCAAGCTCGTCATGACCGAGCAGGGCTGCGCGTGGCTGCCGCCGCTGCTCAGGCAGTGGGACTCCACACTGCACCGCATCCGTACCGACCGCGCGATAGGTGAGCTGCGCTTCTCCCCGGATCAACGGCTGCCGAAGTCCGCGACCGAGTACTTCCAGCAGAACGTCTGGCTCGGCGTCAGCTTCCCCCACGTCCCTGACATCGCGGCGGCCAGGGACCACCTCGGCGTGGACAAGCTGATGTGGGGCAGCGACTTCCCGCACGACGAGGGCACCTACCCCTACACGACGCTGCACCTGCGCCAGCTGTTCGCCGACTGGCCGCAGGCCGAGCTACGCAAGGTCCTCTCCGAGAACGTCGCGAAGATGTACGGCTTCGACCTCGCGGCGCTCGCCGAGCCGGCCTCCCTGCTCGGGCCGACGGTCGAGGAGATCACCCGTCCGCTCACCGAACTGCCGGAGAATCCCAACGAGGCACTGCTGGCAAACGCGCACGCCGCTGCCTGAGAACAGGCCTCTGGCCAGCACGTCCAGCTGCTTCCCGCGGCCACAGATTCTTTCTCAGCCCACGACAGGAGAAATCGCTTGCCATAATCCTGGAATCCAGTATGATAAAATGTGCACAAAAGATTGACATGCAGCGCCGAACATGAATCATCGGAGCGCGGCAGGAAAGGATGCTCGCCGTGCAGATTGCTGGTCCTCCGGCGCCCGAGACGCTGAGCGACGACCAGCTTGCCCGGCGTCAGCGCATCGTGAAGGTCGCACTTCGATCATTGGCCCGCAACAACTACGAAGATATAAAGATCAACGATCTGGCCCGGGACGCGAACGTTGCCCTCGGCACACTGTACCGGTACTTCGCCTCGAAGGAACACCTGCTGGCGGTCGCCTTCATGGAGTGGCAGTCCGTTCTGAAGGTGAAACTGGAGAGGTTCGTCCCCGCCGGCGCCACCGAGGCCGAACGGCTGAGCGAGGTATTCCGGCAGGTCACGAGCGCCTTCGAACTCCAGCCGCGATTCTTCCGGTTCATGACCATTCTCCACGACACGACAGACCCGTACGCGGCAGCCATATCGAGCTCCACCCGGTCGGTGTTCAACAAGACGGTCGAGGACACTCTCGGCGGCCCCCTCGACGCCGACCAGAACGCCATCGTGCGAACGGTCAGCGCGGTGTTCGAGCATGCCATGCGCAACTGGATCATGCAGCGGCTGACCATCGACGACGTGTACGAGCGGCTGGAAGCCTCGATCCGGCTGATCTACCATTACTGCCCCGAGGGCTCACCGCCGTCGCGTTAGTCGGCCTGGCCGCCCTGCCCGCCGGAGGGAGCCGATCTTCTTTGGCCACCGCCCACACCGCTCATACCGCCGCCGCCGGGGCGAGCCCGGCTGCCGCGGGGCAGCCGGGCATCGAGTTCGGCGTGTACCTGCCGCAGGTCGCCCTCGACTTCGAGTTCATGCTTGACCGGGCGCTGGCCTGCGAACGCCTCGGCTATGACGCGTTCTGGCTGTTCGACCACCTGTACGCCCCCGGCCTGCCGGCGGTGCCCAGCCTGGAGGGCTGGACGCTCGCGACGGCCCTGCTCGCGCGGACCACCCGGCTGCGCGGCGGACACCTCGTCACCTGCAACAACTTCCGGCACCCCGCGCTGCTCGCAAGGATGGCGGCCACCGCCGACGTCATCTCCGGCGGCCGGGTCGAGCTGGGTCTCGGCAGCGGCTCGGTCGAGCAGGAGCACCTGCAGGCCGGGTTCCCCTGGGGCACACCGCGGGAGCGCGGCGAGCGCCTCGGTGAGGCGCTGGAAATCATCACCCGGATGTTCGCCGCGCCCCGCACCACCTTCGAAGGCCGTCATTACGCCGTCCACGACCTGCCCAATCTGCCGGGGCCCGTCCAGCGGCCGAGGCCACGGATCCACCTCGGCGGCGTGGGGCCGAGGTGGACGCTGCCGCTGGTGGCCCGCTACGCCGACGTCTGGAACGTCCCGACCTACGCCCTCGACCGGATCGGCGAGCTGAGCCGCGCGTTGGACGCCGAGTGTGAGCGGATCGGGCGGGAGCGCCGAGGAGGTCGCCGCCCACTTCCCACGCACCGCGGCGACCTGAGGCCGTGCCCCGCCGCCAGCGGCCGCGCCTGGCAGCCACCGCGTCCGGTCGGGGCCCCGGGACCAGCACCGGAGCGGGGCGGGTTGTCCCCGCAATCGTGGCAGCCACCACATCTGCGATGTTGACGTCGACCTGACAGTTGGTGGCACGATGCCTGTCTGGGAGATGGGGCAACCGATGACCGGCGGCAACGGGCGGGGCGAGCCGTGGTCCCACCTGGGCGGCGTCAGCCGCGCGGGCCCACGGCGGACGGCCGCCCCACACCGCACCGCCAGGAGATCAGCAGTGTCCGTGATTGCGCTACCCGGTCGTCGGAATCCGCGCGAGCCGGCGGAACCCGTCGTCGAACACCCGAGAGGATGCCATTGTGGCTGAGCACACCGAAGCCAGCCCGGCACGCGCGCTGCCCAGCGCCACCCGCCCCCGGCGCGACGCCGACGAGGCGAACCCTCGGCGTGGCACCGGCCGCACCCGGCGCGGCCGCCAGACCCGCGGGGATCTCCTCGGCGCGGCCCGCACGGTCTTCGAACGGGACGGCTACCTGCACGCCCGGGTCGCCGACATCTGTGATGTCGCCGGACTCTCGCACGGCTCGTTCTACACGTACTTCGTCTCCAAGGAGGAGATCTTCCGCGAGGTCGTCGACTCCGTCGAGCTCGACCTGCTCAGCCCCGATCCGGTGCCCGCCAGCACCGACCCGGTCGAGCGCATCCGCCGGGCGAACCGCCACTACCTCCAGACGTACGCCGCGAACGCGAAGATCATGAAGGTCATCTTCGAGGTCTCCACCTTCGACGAGGACGTGCACCGGATCCGGCTGCAACGCCACGAGGCGTTCGCCCGTGCCATCGAACGCCGGACCAGGATGCTGCAGGACGCGGGCCTCGCCGACGCCGAGATCGACCCCGCCTACGCGGCCCAGGCGCTCGGCGGGATGGTCAACTACTTCGCCGACCTGCTGTTCAACACCGAGAACAGCTCCGGCTTCGAGCTGGACACCGCAGTGGAGCAGCTGACCATGCTGTGGGCGAACGCCATCGGAGTACGCCGCCACGCCGGCTGACCGGGTGACGGTACGGATCTCACCGCGGCCCGGTCCGGCGCCCCCCACCGCCGGCCCGTCCGATCAGCTCTTCGCGGCGCTCACGCGCTGTCCGAGGCCGGTTTCCTCGTCCGGGCAGGGCGGTCCGAGAGGCCTTCGGCGGTGATGAACTGGCAGCGGCACCGGCTGATGCGCCAGCCCGCCGCGGTCCGGACCAGCTCGTCGGTGTAGACGGCATGGCGGGCGACGCCGTCGGAGCGGTCGACGAACAGCAGGTTGCGCGTGGTCCGGGCGTCGTCCGGACCGAGCATGTCGATGACAGGCGGGCCGCCGAGATGCAGTCCGCCGGGGGCGGCGGTCATCATCGCCCGCAGCGCGTCGTGCCCGTCGAAGGACCGTCCGTAGACCAGGTAGCTGGCGTCCGGGGTGAACAGCGCCACCCAGCCCGCCACGTCGTCGAGGTCGAGCGTCAGGCAGTACCGGGCCAGCAGGTCACCGATGGCCACCTGATCGGCGGGCGAGGGAAGCGACACAGCTCCTCCTGGAGGGCGTGGGGACGTCAGAGCGACGGTGGCTTGTCGAGCAGGCGCACCTCACGGCGGGCGATCCGCCACGCCCCGTCGACCTGGACGAGGTCGTCGAGGTAGCGCCCGGCCATCGCCGGGGCCAGCCGGTCGTCCGTGTAGCGCAGGAACACGAAGTCGGCGGTCGAGCGGACCCGATCCGCACCGGCGGGTTCCAGCACCGTGTTGACCATCAGGTGCATGCCGCGCTGCTCGGGCCGGCCCTGCGTACGCTCGAAGAACGCGATCATCTCGGCCGGGCCGCGCAACGTCTGGCCGCCGTAGGCGAACTCGCCGTCGGCGGTGAACAGCGCGACGAGACCGGCGAAGTCGCCGTCGTCGCACCGGTGGCAGTAGCGCGCGAGGACCGCGCCCACCGCGAGCTGATCCTGCACCGCGACCTCGGTCACGACGCCCTCCCCCTGTTCACTCGGCGGCCAGTCGGGCGCCCAGATCACTGTCCTTGCCCGGGGTCTCCATCACCAGCCGCGAGCGCACGACCTTGCCCGACGCCGTCCGTGGCAGCGGCCCGTCCCAGCGGACGAGCTGCTCGGGCAGCTTGCGCGTCGCGGTCCCGTGGCCGAGCAGGTGCGCCACGACGTCGGCGAGGGTGACCGTGGCGCCGTCGGCCGCCACGACCGCGACCGCGAGCCGCTCCCCGGTGGTGCTGTCCGGCATGCCGAACGCGGCGGCCTCCTCGACTCCTGGCAGGTCGGCCAGCGTGGCCTCGACCTCACTGATGGAGATCTTCAGGCCGTTGCGGCTGACCACCTCCTTGAGCCGACCGACGACGGTCACCCGACCGTCGTGCAGCTCAAGCTGGTCGCCGGTGCGAAACCAGCCGTCCTCGAACGCGACGGCGTCGTCGGCGGGGTCGAGGTAGCCGAGGAACAGGCACGGGCCGCGCAGCAGGCCCTCCTGCGGATGCTGCTGCGAGCCCAGCCGGACCTCGCCGCCGGGCAGGAGCGCGCCGTCGTCGGCGAGGCGCCGCTCGCGCGGGTCCGCCGGCAGGCTGCCGGCGAAGGTCGGCGCCTCGGTGGAGCCGTACACCCGGGCGATGTCGATTCCGAAGCTGTCGGTGGCGAGTTCCAGCAGCGGGCGTGGCAGCATCGCCCCGCCGAGTGCCAGCGTCCGCAGGCTGATGCCACGCGGCCCGGTGGGGCCCGGGGCCGGGTCGGTCGTGGCGGCCGCCCGCAACAGCCGTTCGGCGATGACCGGCGCGCCGCCGAGCACGGTGGCTCGGGCGGCGTTGAGCCGGTCCAGGGTCCGCTGCGCGTCGAACCGGTCCTCCAGCACCAGGGTGGCGTGGCGATCCGCGGTGAGATGCAGCTGCAGCAGCCCGGTGATGCTGGTGAGCGGGCTGACGAGGAACACGACCGCGTCCTGGTCGGCGCTCGTGCACAGGGCCAGGTTGTCGGAGCCGGCGGTGAGGGTGTTCAACGAGTGCACGACGCCCTTGGGCCGGCTGGTGGTGCCCGAGGTGAACAGCACCACCGCCGCGCGGTCGCGATCCGGTTCCCGCCACGGCGGCGATCCGGCCGGGTCCGCGCCGGGCGGGACGGCAACCTCGTCGAACAGGTCCAGCGGCACGACCTCGCCGGCGTCGGCCAGCGCCTCGGCCAACCGGCGGGTCTCGCCGGCCGGCATGATCACCCGCGGGTGCGGCGCTCCGGCGTCGAGGGCGACGCGCAGGTCCGCGGCGCCGCACCGACGGTCCAGCACGATGGTCGTCACGGC
>NZ_JALKFU020000837.1 GCF_023242965.2 Frankia sp. AgKG'84/4 | reverse complement strand
CCGCAGGGCTGCGCGGGCGGTGCGGACGGTGCGGAACTCACCGTCGGGGCGCAGGACGTGTTCGTCGTCTCCGGCGGCGGACGGGGCGTGACGGCGCTGTGCGTGCGCGCCCTCGCCGAGCGGGTCCCGGCCCGGTTCGTCCTGCTCGGCCGCTCGCCGCTGGCGGACGAGCCCGACTGGGCCGTCGGCGTCGAGGACGACGCGCTCAAGTCCGCCGTGATCGCACGGCTGCGGGCCGAGGGCACCAGGCCCACGCCCCGCGAGGTGGAACGGATCAACCTGGGCCTGCTGTCGGCCCGAGAGATCCGCGCGACACTCGCCGCTGTGCGGGCCAGCGGCGGGCGGGCGGACTACGTCCCCGTCGACGTCACCGACGCCGCCGCCGTCCGCGCGGCACTCGGGGACCTGCGCGCGCAGGTGACCGGCATCGTGCACGGCGCGGGCGTGCTTGCCGACGCCCGGCTGGTGGACAAGACCGAGGCCGACGTGGCCCGCGTGTTCGCCCCGAAACTCGGCGGCCTGCGCGCGCTGCTCGACGCCCTGGCCGAGCCGGCCCTGGCCGAGCCGGCCGGCGACGACGGCTCGAGCAGCGCGTCGCTGCGGCACGTGCTGCTGTTCACCTCGGTCGCGGGCCTGTTCGGCAACCCGGGCCAGGCGGACTACGCGGCCGCGAACGAGGCCCTGTGCCGGGTCGCCGCCGCGCTGCGCCACGACCATCCCGACCGGCACGTCGTCGCCATCGACTGGGGTGCCTGGGACGGCGGCATGGTGACACCCGCGCTGCGGGAGCTGTTCACTGCCCGCGGCGTGGACCTGCTCGCCCCGGACGCCGGCGCCGCCGCGTTCGTCGAGACGCTGCGCGCCGACCGCGCGGATGAGGTCTGCATCCTGGTCGGCCCGGACCGGGAGGCGGGCTCACCCGCCGGACCGTCCACCGAACAGTGGGCGGCGGGTAGGTCGTGGAGCTCCTCGAGGCGCC
>NZ_JALKFU020000836.1 GCF_023242965.2 Frankia sp. AgKG'84/4 | reverse complement strand
TTGAATTCGGTGTGTGAGCCCCTGTCGGAATGGTGCACAAGACCGTTCAGTGGCTGGTCTTTGCGGCCCCAGATCGCGATCTCGAGTGCGTCGAGCGGAAGATCGGTACGCATGGTGGTGTCGAGCCGCCACCCGACAATCTTCCGCGAATACACGTCGATCACGAACGCCACATACACCATGCCCGCCCACGTCGGAACATAGGTGAAGTCGGCGACCCACAGAGCGTTCGGCCGATCCGCGGTGAACTGCCGGTCCACCAGGTCCGCCGGCCTGGGCGCAGCCGGGTCAGCGCGCGTCGTGCGGGGCCTGGCCCCACCGCGGAGCGCCCCGGTCAGCCCGGCCGCGCGCATCAGGCGCTCCACCGTGCACCGGGCCACCGCGATCCCCTCCCGGTTCAACACCCGCCACACCTTCCGCGCGCCGTACACCTCGTAGTTCTCCTTCCACACCCGCTCGATCTCGACGAGGAGCTCGGCGTCGCGCAGCGAACGCGCCGACGGCGGACGCTTCTTCGCGGCGTGGTGCGACGACGGGGCAACCTGCAACACATCACAGATCGGCTCGACCCCACCGAGGTTTTCCTTGCGCTGGTCGATGAACGCGACTACCCCGGCAGTCGCGGGTCGAGCTCCCGCGCGAAGAAAGCCGACGCCGCTTTCAGGATCTCGTTCGCGCGCTTCAGCTCGCGGTTCTCGCGTTCCAGCTCGGCGATACGCGCCGCGTCCGGCGTGGTGATTCCCGGACGAGTCCCCTGATCGACCTCGGCCTGATTCACCCACAGCCGCAGCGTCGCCGAATGCACACCCAGCCGCTTCGCGACCGTCGAGATCGCACGTGACGCCTCCGCCGGCTGCTCACGACGCATCTGTTGCACGAGCCGAACGGAACGTTCACGGAGCTCATCGGGGTACTTCCTGGGAGCGGGCACGACTCGATCCTCCCAAACGGACCGGTCTCCACCAAACCCGGGGCGGTTCA
>NZ_JALKFU020000835.1 GCF_023242965.2 Frankia sp. AgKG'84/4 | reverse complement strand
GCAGCGGGTCGATCTCCTCGCCCGGTACCGCGGCGCCCGGTAGCGCGGCGGCCGGTTCGGCGCCGGCGGGGGCACTGGTCGGCGCCACCTCCGGCGGGGCGGTCAGGCCGCCGTGGGTGCCGGGCGGGTTGATCTGGACGCGGCCGGGACGGGAGGTGTTCGGCCGGCTGCCCGGCCGGTTCGCGGGACGGGAGGCCACCCTGGCCGGGGCGACCTCGGCGGCGTCGACCGCCAGCTCGCCCTCGACGTCCACCTCGCGGGCGACATCCGCGTCGACGACCCGGTATCCCTCGGCGACCAGGTACCCGTCGGCAACCTGGGACCCGTCGACGGCCTGGTACCTATCGACGGCCTGGTGCGCCTCGACGACCTGGCGCGGCTCGGCCGCGCCGCGCGCGGGCAACACTGCCGCGTGGCCGCCACCGATCGCGTGGCCCGCACCAGGCTCGTCGGCGTGGGCCGCGGGGTACCCGGCGCCGTCCAGCGGCTCCCACCGCTCGTCGTAGGCCGGCTCGGACCAGTCCTCGGCCGTGGTCGACGTCGCGGTCATCAACACGCCGAGGTCTATCGTCTCCGCCTGGGCGTGCGCGAGTTCCTCGGGGGTGAGGTCGTCCTCGGCGTCGCGCCCGCGGTAGGCGAAGGCCGAACCGGGCTGCCGCCGACGGCCGCGGGCCGCCCGCTCGGCCTCGATGCGCCGCTCGATCGCTGCCCGGGTGATCTCGAGGCGGCGCTCGACCTGCACCGAACGACGCAGGTGCACGACGTAGCCGGCGATCGCCAGGTCGGTCATCAGCTGCACGCCGATCCACAGGCCGCCGAGCACGGCCGCCAGGATGACCGTCAGCGGGAACAGCGCGGCCAGCAGCACCAGCCGCTGCCGGCGAATTCGCATCGCGGCCGCCCGCTCGGGACTCAGCCGCCGCTTCGGGCCGGTGCGGGCGCTTGCCCGCCGCTCGGCTGGCAACTCGGGCGCCGAGCGGGCCCCCAG
>NZ_JALKFU020000834.1 GCF_023242965.2 Frankia sp. AgKG'84/4 | reverse complement strand
TCCGACATAGCCGTTCGGATGATGCTGCCGCGCGGCCGGCCGCGGGGGCTGGGCCGGCGGCGCGGTGCGCCCGTACGATGGCCGGGTGCGGGAAGACCAGGAGCTGCGTTTCGTCAAGGGCCACGGCACCGGCAACGACTTCGTCGTGCTGCCCGACCCGGACGGCGATCTCGACCTGACCGCGGACCTGGTCCGCGGGCTGTGCGACCGCCGCTTCGGCATCGGCGCCGACGGGGTGCTGCGGGTGGTGCTCGCGGCGGTCGCCCCCGAGGCCGCCGCCATGGCGGACGCGGCCCGCTGGTTCATGGACTACCGCAACGCCGACGGTTCGCCCGCCGAGATGTGCGGCAACGGCGCCCGGGTGTTCGCCCGCTACCTGGTCCAGGCCGGCTATGCGGCGCCCGGCCGGTTCCCCATCGCCACCCGCGCCGGCCTGCGGGTCGTCGACGTGCCGGCGGGACGGGGAGACGTGACGGTCGAGATGGGCCCGCCGCGGCTCGTCGCCGGCCCCGGTGTGCCGGTCGCGGTGGCCGGGCGTTCCTTCACCGCCGCCGCCGTGTCGATGGGCAATCCCCACGCGGTGTGTTTCGCCGATGATCTGGACATCGCCGGGCTGCGCCGGCTCGACGTCACCGCCCCGCCGGAGTTCTCCCCGGTCGACTTCCCCGACGGCGTGAATGTCGAGATCGTGGTGGACCGGCCGGGCGGCGTGGCGATGCGGGTCCACGAGCGCGGGGTCGGGGAGACGGCCTCCTGCGGCACGGGGGCGTGTGCCGTCGCGGTGGCCTGGGCGCACCGTCACGGCCGGCGGCCGTCCGCGTCCCTGCCCGAGGTCGAGGTCGAGGTCGACGTGCCCGGCGGTGGCCTCGTGGTGATCTGGCGGACCGACAGCGTGCTTCTGCGGGGACCAGCCGAGCTGGTCTTCGACGGAGTGACGCGGCCTGGCGCGTTCGCGGCGCCGAGCCGGCCGGCGGTGGCGGACGCCGCCGGGGC
>NZ_JALKFU020000833.1 GCF_023242965.2 Frankia sp. AgKG'84/4 | reverse complement strand
TCGGAGACCAGCGTCAGCGCGGGTCCGGCCGTGCGCGGCGAGTGGGCGGCGGGCGGCGCCTGGCTCGGCGCAGGCTGCTCGGCACTCTCGGGCGCGACGAGGGCCCGCGCCGCGTCGTCGTGCGGGCGGACCCGGCGCACGACCGGATCCCACGTCCAGCGCGCGCAGCGGCTCTCCGAGGTGAGCTGGACCAGCCAGATGCCATCGACGCGACGCCAGGCGTCCCACTGCGCCGCGGCCGGGTTGTCCTGGGCGACGACCAGACGGGCGTCGACGACCTCACCGAGGGGCCGGCCCGGCACACCGCCGGGGTCCTTGGGCAGCAGCGCCGCCCGTGCCTCCTGGACGACGCGGGCACGCTCGGCCAGCACCGGGCCTTCGTAGCGTTCCACCCGCTCCACCGGAATCCCCGCCGCGCGGGCCACTTCGGCGGCCGTCTCGCCGGCCCGCAGCCTGGCCTGGATCTCCCGTGGCGTCAGTGCGCTCTCCGTGCGCACCTCGTTACGGCGGACCCCGCGCAGGGCGGCCCGAAGTCGGTCGTCCACCGGCACGCGGAACTGCTCGCCGTCGGTCCTGCCGGCCGCGTCCGCGAGCACGAGGTAGCCGCCGTCCTCGCTGAGTGCGACCGCCCGCAGCTCACGCATGGCGCCTCCTGTTCTCTCGAAGCCGTCCCGCCGTCCTTGGCCGGCCGCCGGGCGCACTCGTGTGTGCATCCGCGGGCAGACCTACGGGCAGGTCGACATGACGCACCCGAACCCGCCTTCGGTACGTGCGTCCCGGTAGGTGACAGCCTGCCATCGATACGGCCGGTCGGGCGGGTGGCGGCAGTCGACACGCGCAGTCTGATCGAGCCGGGCCTGTCCGGTCGGGCCACCGAAGGCCGGATCGTCCTAGGGTCGCCGGCCGCCGGGCGGCCGCGTCGCCGGGCCCCGCCCTGGTCGTGAACCTTTGACCACGTATCCCTCCGCGGAGGACTACATCCGCGCCGTGCAACGG
>NZ_JALKFU020000832.1 GCF_023242965.2 Frankia sp. AgKG'84/4 | reverse complement strand
TTCGTTGAACACTAGATAACCTCAATACGGCAACGTTTTGCGGACCGTTTTTCAAAACCCCGAGTAAGATTTTTGTATTTTGTGGTTAAGTTAGAAAGGGCGCACGGTGGATGCCTTGGCACTAGGAGCCGATGAAGGACGGGACTAACACCGATATGCTTCGGGGAGCTGTAAGTAAGCTTTGATCCGGAGATTTCCGAATGGGGAAACCCACTGTTCGTAATGGAACAGTATCTGTACCTGAATACATAGGGTACTGAAGGCAGACCCGGGGAACTGAAACATCTAAGTACCCGGAGGAAGAGAAAGCAACATGCGATTTCCCAAGTAGCGGCGAGCGAAACGGAATCAGCCCAAACCAAGAGGCTTGCCTCTTGGGGTTGTAGGACACTCTACATGGAGTTACAAAGGAACGGGGTAGATGAAGAGATCTGGAAAGATCCGTCAGAGAAGGTAAAAACCCTGTAGTCGAAACTCCGTTCCCTCCTGAGTGGATCCTGAGTACGGCGGGACACGAGAAATCCCGTCGGAAGCAGGGAGGACCATCTCCCAAGGCTAAATACTCCCTAGTGACCGATAGTGAACCAGTACCGTGAGGGAAAGGTGAAAAGCACCCCGGAAGGGGAGTGAAACAGATCCTGAAACCGTGTGCCTACAAGTAGTCAGAGCCCGTTCATGGGTGATGGCGTGCCTTTTGTAGAATGAACCGGCGAGTTACGATTTCATGCAAGGTTAAGTCGATGAGACGGAGCCGCAGCGAAAGCGAGTCTGAACAGGGCGAATGAGTATGAGGTCGTAGACCCGAAACCAGGTGATCTACCCATGTCCAGGGTGAAGTTCAGGTAACACTGAATGGAGGCCCGAACCCACGCACGTTGAAAAGTGCGGGGATGAGGTGTGGGTAGCGGAGAAATTCCAATCGAACCTGGAGATAGCTGGTTCTCTCCGAAATAGCTTTAGGGCTAGCCTCATGATAAGAGTCTTGGCGGTAGAGCAC
>NZ_JALKFU020000831.1 GCF_023242965.2 Frankia sp. AgKG'84/4 | reverse complement strand
ACATAGATGTGCGCTTGATCTTAAAAGGGGGCGGCTGTGAAAACAAGAATATTCAGTACAGCCTTCCTTGTGAGCTGGAAGGGCTTGGGAAAGCAGGCCGGGACCTTGACGGTATCCGCAAATGTATCCTCCACTCCGTCTACCAGGCCCAGGGACAGGGTTGCAGCGCCGGTTTCATCGGTGTCGGAATTGGCGGTGACCGTTCCTCCGGTTACGACCTGGCGAAGGAACAATTGTTCAGAAGCGCAGATGATGTGAACCCGCATGAGGATCTCCGGAAGCTTGAGGATTATATTATGAAAACAGCGAATGAGCTTGGAATCGGCACTATGGGCTTTGGCGGAGAAACGACTTTGCTTGGCTGCAAAATCGGCGTCATGCACCGTATCCCTGCCAGCTTCTTCGTATCTGTTGCCTACAACTGCTGGGCTTTCCGCCGGCTAGGGGTAAAAGTGAATCGGGAAACAGGAGACATCAATGAGTGGCTGTACCAGGAAGGCGACAAAATCGACTTTGCCGCCGAAGCGGAGAAAGAACTCGCTGCTGTTGAAACCGCTGCATCGGCGGAAGCCCTTCAGGCAGAGGCTCCTGCGAACCGCGAAGCAGTACTGACCGCTCCGATAACAGAAGAGCAAATCCGCGAATTAAAAGTGGGCGATGTCGTCCACATTACCGGCATGATGTACACGGGCCGGGATGCCATCCATAAATACCTGACCGACCATGATGCACCGGTTGACCTGAATGGGCAGGTTATTTACCATTGCGGTCCCGTCATGATGAAGGATGAAGCGGGCAGATGGCATGTGAAGGCTGCAGGCCCGACAACATCGATTCGCGAGGAGCCTTACCAGGGTGATATCATGAAGAAATTCGGCATCCGTGCCGTGATCGGAAAAGGCGGCATGGGACCGAAAACCCTCGCAGCCCTTCAAGAACACGGCGGTGTGTACCTAAACGCCATTGGCGGCGCTGCACAGTATTATGCAGACTGCATTAAAT
>NZ_JALKFU020000830.1 GCF_023242965.2 Frankia sp. AgKG'84/4 | reverse complement strand
GGGCAACGCCGTCGCGGGCGAGGCGGTCACGGTCGACCCAGGTCGTGCGCGGCGGGCGGCCCAGCGGCGGGAACGTCACCGCGAGCGTCGCTTCGGCCATGCCGTAGACGGGGAACATCGTCTCGGCGGCGAACCCGGCCGGGCCGAACCGCTCCTGGAACCGCTCGACGGTGCTCGGAATCACCGGCTCGGCACCGTTGAACGCGATCCGCCACCGACCGAGGTCCAGGCCGGCGACGTCGGCGGGGTCGACGGCGGTGAGCAGGGCGTCGTAGCCGAAGTTCGGTGACGGCGCGACCGTGGCGCCCACCGAGGCGAACGCGCGCAGCCAGGCCGCCGGGTCCTTGATGAACGTCGATGGCGCCCACACCGTCATCGGCGTCCCGATCAGCACCGCGGACAGCGTGCCGAACAGGCCCATGTCGTGGTAAAGCGGCAGCCAGGTCGCGCCGTGGTCGCCGGGGCGGCCGAGCTCGATGCCATCGACGATCGCGGCCGTGCCGTGCACGACGTTACGGTGGGTCAGCACGACGCCCTTCGGCAGCGCGGTGCTGCCGGAGGTGAACTGGACGATCGCCACATCGGCCTCGCCGACCTCGGGCAGCCCCTGGTGGCCACCAGCGCCGTGGCCACCAGCGCCGTGGCCACCAGCGCCGGCGCCGGAGAGCTCGCCGACGCCGAGGAACCGCAGCCCCGGCAGGACCGGGCCGAGCCGGCGGACGATGCCCTCCACCCCGGCGCCCACGACCACCCGTCGGATGCCCGCCGCGGCCGTGATCGCGGCGAGCCGGCTGGCGTAACCGGCGAGGTCAGCGGCCGAGGTGGGCAGCGGCAGCGGGCAGGCGGCGGCACCGGCCCGGGTCGCCCCGATCACGCCGGTGAGGAAGTCGGCGTTGTTGCGGCTGTAGACGCCGACCCGCTCGCCCGGCGCCGCGCCGCCCCCGACCAGGCCGCGGGCGTCGGGGGTGGTTGCCCTTTGTCATTTTCAAAAATTTACGTTCCG
>NZ_JALKFU020000829.1 GCF_023242965.2 Frankia sp. AgKG'84/4 | reverse complement strand
GCGCTGCGGCGGCGCCGCCGGGACGGCGCCCGTGGCGGAGGGCCGCCCTGCGGTGCTGCTCATGCCCCTCATCCTGGCGGAGGCCACGGCCGGACATGTCGGGGATCGCCGGATCGGGTGCCGGGACCGTGCCGGCGGCCGCGGCGGCCGGATGGTGGCCATGGCCGACCTGGGCCCCCTGGCGCGCGTTGGCGGCCCGCAGCGGGGCGCAGCGCAGGTAGACCCAGGTCAGCGCCGCTCCGACGATGATCAGCGGAATCAGCATGAGCGCGAAGGCGACGATGACCGCTCCAAGGGTCTGCATGCCGTCGGTATACCCCCACCGACGGCACGGGTATCACCGCAAAGCGAACACATCAAAGCGCACAGTCATGCCGTCCGGCTGGCTGTCACTCGACGAGTACGCCCGGGTTCAGAATGCCGGCGGGGTCGAGGGTCCGCTTGACCGCGCGCAGCACCTCCACCCCGAGGCCGCCGATCTCGGCGCCGAGCCACGGCCGGTGGTCGGTGCCGACGGCGTGATGGTGCGTGATCGTGCCGCCGGCGGCCATGATCGCGTCGCCCGCCGCCGTCTTCGCCGCCCGCCAGCTCCCGATCGGGTCGGTGCCCTGGGCACAGACGACGGTGAAGTAGAGGGACGCGCCGTTCTCGTACAGGTGCGAGAGGTGGCACATGACCACCGGGGACAGGCCGGCGGCGGTGAGGCTGTCCGTCAGGGCCCGGCGCACGTCCGCGTAGAGACTCGGCAGCGCCGACCAGAATCCGGCGGTCTCCAGCGTCTCGGCGAAGATCCCGAGGTCGAGCAGGGCGTCCCGCAGGTACGGCGCCCGGAACCGGCCGAGTTCCCAGTCGGTGCCCGCCGCCGGTTCAAGCCGGCGCGCCCCGCCCGCCCGCAGCACGACCGCGACCTGGGCGGCGCGACGCTCGACCACCGGGCCGGCGCCCTCGTACCCGGCGACGAGCCGGCAGCCGCCGCCGGACGCGGCGCCGTCGAGGGCTGCCT
>NZ_JALKFU020000828.1 GCF_023242965.2 Frankia sp. AgKG'84/4 | reverse complement strand
ATTCCTGCGAGCCAATTATGGTGATACAACTCCGGAAATTCTGAAATCGCATCCTGGGCCAGTTTGACAGCCTGCTCCTGATCTGCATGCAGCAGCGGCAATAGGGCTTCAGCAAATCGCGCGAGATTCCACCCGCCAATATTCGGCTGATTGCCATAGGCATAGCGGCCCCCCGTATCGATGGAACTGAATACCGTAGCCGGGTCATATTCATCCATAAAGGCACAAGGACCATAATCGATGGTTTCCCCGCTAATAGTCATGTTGTCGGTGTTCATCACCCCGTGAATAAAGCCAACCAGCTGCCATTTGGCAATCAGCCCCGCCTGACGCTTGATCACTTCCTGAAGCAGCGGAAGATACCGGTTTTCATCAGTATCAATGTCTGGAAAATGACGCTTTAGTGCATAGTCAGCCAAGATTCGAAGTTCCTCAACTGTGCCCCATTTTGCAGCGTATTGAAAGGTGCCGACGCGCAGATGACTGACAGCCACACGTGTCAGAATGGCACCAGGCAGGGCGGTTTCGCGAATTACTGGCTCACCTGTTGTCACCACTGCTAGACTGCGGGTGGTAGGTATACCAAGCGCATGCATGGCTTCGCTGATGATGTATTCGCGCAGCATCGGGCCAAGTGTCGCTCGACCATCGCCCCCGCGGGAGTATGGCGTTCGTCCTGGACCCTTTAGCTGAATATCAAACCGTTCATCCAGGGGAGTCATCTGCTCGCCTAGCAGCAGAGCCCGGCCGTCCCCTAACATGTTAAAATGCCCAAATTGATGCCCCGCATAAGCTTGAGCAAGAGGCGAAGCACCTTCGGGAATCTGGTTTCCAGCAAGCACCGCTACGCCAGTTTCGCTTTGTAGCGCCTCGGCGTTCAAGCCCAGCGATGCTGCCAGCGAATCATTGAGAATGATCAGCTTCGGTGAGCGTACAGGGGTTGGGTTAAGACTTGTAAAAAATGATTTCGGCAGTCGGGCATAACTGTTGTCAAAGTTCCATCC
>NZ_JALKFU020000107.1 GCF_023242965.2 Frankia sp. AgKG'84/4 | reverse complement strand
GGCCGGCGCCCACCGGCCCGGCGCCGCGGCGGCGGCGTCGGGCCGGTGACTCGATCGCGCGAGCCGCTGGCGGCCCAGATGGCAACGAGGGCCTACCATAAAGACGCTGAGGACCAACCGACCCGGGTCGGGGACCGCCGCCATCCGCTGCGCCCCGCGAGCAGGACCGCTCACCGCCGGGTGTCCCGGTGACCGTGGTGGGAGCCGCTCATGACCTCAGAAGACGCGCCCGCCCCGGCGAGCGTCGAGCCGACAGCGGATCTTGGCAGCTACTACGGGACGCACGAGGGCCGATCGGCCTACGCCCGGGAGACCAGCGCCGGCAACTGGCAGGTCAAGGTCCACGATCCCACCAACCGCCTCGCCGGCCACGACGGCTGGATGATGCTCGGCACCGGCTGGCCCACCCTGTCCGACGCCCGCGCCGCCACCGGCATGCGCTGAGCGTGCATCCCGTGCACCCTCCGGTGGGCTCCCGCGCACCCGCACGCTCGCCTGCGCCCAAGTAAGATCGTCTGGCCCGGTGGGCTGGCGAGCGGAGCACGCCGTGGCGGACCGGTATGACCGACGCTGGGGAAACCGCGATCGGGTGAAGGGGTTTGACAGACCCCGGGCCATCCCCCGGTCGCTGTGCGCGGTTGGATGTGCGCGTGGCGGTTTCGGTGGATGTTGAGGCGTTGATCGCGGCGGCGGGCCCGAGGGCCGGTGCGGCCGGACGTGAGTACGTCGCGCGAGGGTCGGTCAGTGGACTGACCTCCGTCGACGGGGGAGTGCGCGCCTGCGTCGCGGAGATTCAGGGCGGGCGGACACACGTGTTCGTCAGCGTGGTCAGCCGGGCCCTGGTCGTCGACTGTGACCGGGACAGCGAGGCGGGCGGCCAGCCCTGCGAGCACGCGGTCGCGGCCGTACTGGCCGCCCGCGACGCGGGGATCTCCTGGACGTCGATGGCCGTGCCCTGCGGCGCCGAACCCGCGGTCGCCGAGGATCGGCTGGTCACCGCGGCGGCGACGAGCCTGACCAGGGCGGAGCTGGTGCGGCTCATCGTGACGCAGGCCGCTGAGGACCGGCTGTTCGAGGCCAGGGTGCTGCACCGCGCCGGCCGGCTCGGACCGGCGGACGAGGCCGAACTGGCGCGGCTACGCGAACTGGTGCGGCACGCGGGCCGCATCCCGGACAGCGGCGAGCACTGGGAACTACACGAGCTGCTGGACGCGGGCCGGGAGCTGCTGACGGAACTGGAGATCGTCGCGGTGCGCCCGGCGAGCGCCGAGTTCGTCGGCGTCGTGGAGGACGCGATCGGGGTCTGGGACAAGCTCGCCGGATATCTGCTCGACGCCTGGGACGCCGACGACGCCGAGCCGGGCACGGTCGGCGACGCGCTCGCGGCGCTGCACCTGCGGCTGTGCGAGGAACTGCGACCCGGCCCGGTCGAGCTGGGCCAGCGCCTGGCCGCACTGGTCGGCTCCACCGATCTCGACTCCTGCCTGGACGCCCCGGACAGCTACGTCGATCTGCTCGGCGCCGAGGGCCTCACCGCCTACGACGCGGCCCTGCACCGCTGATCCGAACGGTCAGTTCCACAGGGCGGCGTGGCTGGTGCCGCCGGGGCGCAGGATCGTGCCGACGACCTGACCGCGGTTGTTGATCGCCGTCGGCACGCCCGAACCGGCGAGGCGCACGGTCCGGCCGTGGCTCCACCGGAACGCCGCGGTGCTGGTGAGGACGACGACGTCACCCCGGCCGTTGAGGGCGATCGGGCGGGCGAACTGACCGCCGAAGGTCCCCAGATCGATACGGTGGCCTTGGTCCCAGAGCAGGATGTGGCCGAGGTCGGTCACCGGGTCGAACGTTGAGCCGAGGATCTGACCGGCGTCGTTGATGGCCACGGCGGTGCTGAGGGGATCCTGCGGGTCCAGGTCGATCGCCCGGTTGCCCTGCCACAGCGTGGCGTGCGTGTCCCCGCTCGGTGTCGAGGACCAGCCGACGACGTCGCCGCGGCCGTTGATGTCGGCGCCGAAGCCGTTCGTGGGCAGCGCCACCCAGCGTCCCTGGACCCAGCGGGCGTCGTAGCCGTCCTGGTGGTCGCTGCGCCGCACCTCGCCGAGGATCCAGCCGTTGTCGCTGATCGCGCGCGCTTCACTGGTGTAGCCCGCGGGTGCGCCGAGGTCGAAGGTGTGGCCCTCGCGCCAGAGCTGCGCGTGCGTTCCGCCGCCGGTGACCGGGCCCGTCCCGAGGACCTGGCCGTTGCCACCCTGGTCCACCACGGAGAACCCGAGGCTGACCACCGTGGCGTCGGGCCGGATCACGAAGCCCGGCGAGTAGAACCGGCCGGGCTGATTCCCGGCGACCTGCCCGGCATCGTTGATTTTGAACGGTGCTCGCGCGGTGTCGGGCAGGGCGGTGAGAACACCCCGGGACCAGCGGAAGCCGTGGCCGGAGTACGGATCGTTGTAACCGGAGCCGACGATGTCCCCGCGATCGTTGATCGCGGACGCACCGTTCGACGCGATGCCCGGCAGACCGCCGAGATCCACCGGCTGCACCACCGCGGCCGGTTGGCCCACGTCCGGCACCACCGCGGCGGGTGGCGCCCCCAGCGCCGCCCCGGTCCCCAGCGTCACACTGGTCATCGTCGCCGCGGCCAACGTCGCCGTCGCCGCCGCCACTCTGATCGCCCGCATCGCGTCCATCGCCGCCTCCCGGAAGGTGACCGGGATCAGCGTCCCGACATCAGCCACGCTGGGAGATGAGGAAACCACCCTCCGTCATCAAATGGTGGGAGCGGGCCGCCGACACGCACCGAGTGCGCCGGCCGGTACGGGCGTGCTGCCCGCGGATCCGGCCGCGGTGATCCGCCGGGTGCTGACCAGTGCGTCGCGGTGCACGGGTGGCGGAGCCCCGTGGCCGCGGTGGTGCCGGCCCGGCCTATCCCTGTTCGCCGTCGGCGGCCGGGGACCCGGCGTCGTCGGCTGGTGCCACCGGCGCCGGCGAGGAGTCGGTTGCCTGCCAGGTGCCGTCGACCTCGTCCCAGCCGTGCCCCCGGTCGTAGGCGGCTTTGTGCTGCGCGGACAACCGCGCGCCACGGGCGGGGATGGGCAGGCCGTGGTCGTCGGCGTGATCGCCCAACCAGGCACGGACCTCGGTCGTCGACGCGGACTGGTGCGGACGCCGCACCCTAGGCCGCCTGCGGGTGGTGGCGGGTGCCTGGGGGGCCTGCCGCTCGGGTGGGGCGCTCGCCGCGTCGTTGTCCTCGACCGCCGACCAGGTCGTGTCGATCCTGGCGCCAGGCGTCAGCGACGTCGACTCGCCGAACTCGGCGTACTCACCAAGCACGGACACCATCTCGTCGCGACACTCGCCGCACAGGTCCAGCCGGACCAGTTGGCCGTCGTAGGCGAGCGACGCGCTCGTCGTGGCCGCCGCCCGGTCGTGCGGATGGCGGCCGGTGTTGTCGCACCAGACGTTGATGATCGAGATAACCTCACGCGCCACTGCCGCACCCCATGTGAACTCCGCCGCCCGAACCGACCAGCACTGGCGATCACCCTATCGACAGGGTCCGACAATCCGACGGCCAGCGGGTTGAGGTGGAGGGTCCTCGGGTGGAGCTCGTGGATGGTCGGGTGGAGATAATGCCCACGGGACGGCGTCCACCGACCCCGTGGGCTCCAGAAACCGGGCCTCGCCTCGTGAGCTGATCCCCCACGGCCGAGGTGATGTCCACGGACCGGTCGGGCGGCGACGAGGGGGGAACCGGGGTGGCGGAATTCGACGTGATCGTGATCGGCGCGGGGGCCAGCGGCGCCCCGCTGGCCAGCCGGCTCAGTGAACGCCCCGATCGCCGGGTTCTGCTGGTCGAGGCCGGCAGTGACCATCCGAGCACGGAGGACTTCCCGAGGGAACTGCTCGACTCCGGTCTCATGGCGGCCCTTCTGCCCGGGCACCCGAACAACTGGGGCTTCCTGGCCAACCTCACACCCGACCTGCCCTACGTCGTGGCCCGGGGCAGGATCCTCGGCGGTTCGACCACCCTGAACGGCACCTATTTCATCCGTGGGCGCCGTGCCGACTTCGACCGCTGGGTCGACGCCGGACTCCATGAATGGTCCTACGAGAAGGTGCTCCCGTTCTACAAACGCATCGAACGGGATCTCCAATATGGCGACTCCGACCTGCACGGCGGTTCCGGGCCGATCACCATCACCCGGGAGATCGCGCATCCTCATCCGGTGACCGAGGCGTTCGCCGAGGCCTGTGCGAGCCGTGGCTACCCGTTCGAGGCGGACAAGAACGGTGAGCAGCCCGCCGGCTACGGCCCGCTGCCCGTGAACGCGGTCGATGGCATCCGACTCAACACCGGGATCGCCTACGTGAACCCGGCGCGGCGCCGACCGAACTTCGACGTCCTCGGGAACACCCGGGCCCTGCGGGTGTTGCTGCGGGACCGCGCCGTGGTCGGCATCGAGATCGACACCGACGGCGAGCGGCGGACCATCACCGCCGGCGAGGTGGTACTCAGCGCCGGAGCCATCATGTCGCCGCAGCTACTGGCCCTGTCCGGCATCGGCCCCCGGGCGGAACTCGAAGCCGCGGGTATCCCGGTGATCCTCGACCTACCAGCCGTGGGCAAGGGATTCACCGATCATCCGGATCTTTCCTTCACCTGGCGCTCGCGGCGCCCGATCGCCCCGGTCGCGGCGGGGGCCCCGGCGTTCGAGTCGGTGCTGAACTTCGCCTCCAGTTCGGCCACCTACGGCGAGGACCTGGAGATCATGCCATCGCTGCGGTCGCTGGCGGACATCGCTGGCCTGGCCGCCGGCGTCGGTCGTGACCACACCGCGACAGCGAGAATGGTTCGCCATCCGGTAGCCACGCTGCGCGCGCTGCGCGGGGTTTCGCTCAGGCGACTCCTGGCGCAGGCGGCGCACCGCAACGAACTGTTTTTCTCCATCGCGCTGCAACAGGCGGAGGCGCGTGGCACCATCACGACGGTCTCGGCCGACCCGCTGATGCCACCACGGATCGAATACAACTACCTGTCGACGACACGAGATCTCGCTCGGATGCGTGAGGTCGTCCATGTCACGGTCGACCTGCTGACCTCGTCTCCGTTCGCCGGTCTGTTCGGCGAACTCGGCGAACTCGACCGCCTGACCCTCGAGGACGACGACGCGCTCGACGGCTGGATGAGGTCGCACCTGGCCACCGCCATCCATGCCAGCAGTAGCTGCCGCATGGGCGCGGCGGACGACCCCGAGGCAGTCGTCGACCAGCAGGGCCGCGTCCACGGTGTCACCGGTCTGCGCGTCGCCGACACCTCCATCCTGCCAGGCGTCCCGTCCCGCGGACCCGCCGCGACCGCCATCATGATCGGTGAGCGAATAGCCTCGTTCATCGACCAGCCGGGAAACACGCCATGACGCTGCCCCCGACCGAGAAGGCCAGCGGACCCGCTCTGCGCCACCCTTCAGCAGTTCCACACCCCTTGCACTACCGGCGGTTGGCCGCCAGGCGGTAGGGGTCGCTCCGCCTGTCGGCCAAGAGCGCGGCGTAGCTCGGTGTTCTGGAGACGTGCCCGCGCGGCCCAGGCACGACAGTGCCTGTTTTCCGACGGCCCGTCGGGTGACCGGCTCGCGACATAACCTTGCCCCGGGGTCGAAACAGGGCGCGCCGATGCGAGGAGAAGGACGTCGATGAGGATCGCCGAGGACATCACGGCGCTGGTCGGGAACACACCGCTAGTGCGGCTGCGCCGGGTCACCGACGGCGTCGGGGCGCAGGTCGTCGCGAAGCTGGAGTCGTTCAACCCGGCGCACAGCGTGAAGGACCGCCTCGGCCTGGCGCTCATCGACGCCGCCGAGCGGGCCGGCGTCCTCGGCCCGGACACCGTCATCGTCGAGCCGACCAGCGGTAACACCGGCATCGCACTCGCGATGGTCTGCGCCGCCCGCGGCTACCGGTGTGTGCTGACGATGCCGGAGACGATGAGCGTCGAACGGCGCATGCTGCTGCGGGCCTACGGCGCGCAGCTCGTGCTCACCCCGGGCCCCGAGGGCATGGGCGGCGCCATCGCGAAGGCCGAGGAGTTGGCGAAGACCAACCCGCACTACTTCATGCCGCAGCAGTTCGAGAACCCGGCCAACGCCGCGATCCACCGGGCGAGCACCGCCGAGGAGATCTGGGCCGACACCGACGGGCAGATCGACATCCTGGTCGCCGGGGTCGGCACCGGCGGGACGATCACCGGTGTCGCCGAGGTCATCAAACAGCGCCGCCCGTCGGCCCGGTTCGTCGCCGTCGAGCCCGCCGCCTCCCCGGTGCTCTCCGGGGGCGCGAAGGGGCCGCATCCCATCCAGGGCATCGGCGCCGGCTTCGTCCCGAAGGTCCTCGACACCGCGATCATCGACGAGATCGTTCAGGTCGAGGCCGAGGACGCGCTCGTCCTGGCCCGCCGCCTCGCCCGCGAGGAGGGGCTGCTCGTCGGGATCTCCTCCGGCGCGGCGGTCGTCGCGGCGCTGCGGGTCGCCGCGCGCCCGGAGAACACCGGTAAGCTGATCGTCGTCGTCCTGCCCGACTTCGGCGAGCGTTACCTGTCCACCCCGCTGTTCGCCGGCCTCGAGGACTGACCCGATGCTGCGCACGCTGCGCCGCGACCTTCGCACGGCCCGCGACCGCGATCCCGCCGCCCGCTCCAGCCTCGAAGTCGCGCTGTGCTATCCGGGCGTGCACGCCCTGTGGGCGTACCGGGTGAACCACTGGCTGTGGGGGCGGGGGATGGCGCTGCCCGCCCGCGTCGGCGCCACCGTCGCCCGCACGCTGACCGGCGTCGAGATCCACCCCGCGGCGGTCATCGGCGACGGGGTGTTCATCGACCACGCCACCGGCGTCGTCATCGGCGAGACCGCCGAGGTCGGCAACGACGTGACGATCTACCACGGCGTCACCCTCGGCGGCACCAGCCTCGAACCCACCAAGCGCCACCCGACCATCGGCGACCGGGTGGTGATCGGCGCCGGCGCGAAGGTCCTCGGCGGCTTCACCGTCGGCGCCGACAGCCGCATCGGCGCCAACGCGGTGGTCGTGCGCGCCGTGCCGCCGGGCTCGGTCGTCGTCGGCGTTCCCGGCCAGGTCATCACCCGCAGCCGGCCGCGGCCCGCGCACGACGAGGGCATGCCCGACCTCGTCGGTCTGAGCCTTCAGTCGCTGCTGACCCGCGTCGACCGTCTCGAGGCCGCCGCGCACACCGGCGCCGGCGACGCCCACCGCGACCCGAACGGCACCCGCACCACCATCCATCCGCCCAAGGGCGGCGTCTGGCAGGGCGAGGACTTCGCCATCTGACCGTCGAACGCTTCGACGCCCGCGACGAGGTGACCCTCGGCATCACCCTGGAGAACTGCGCCCGCACGATCAGGGAGCGGTGGCGGTCCCTGCCGCGCCGGCGCGCCGACGTCATCGCCGACGACGGTCCGGCCGCGACGTTCGGCTACGCGCAGACACTGCGGCGCGTGGGCGTGCGTCTCGCCGAGACCGTGACGCGGGTCGAGGACGCCCCCGACGGCCTGGCCCGCTGGACGCCGCCTGTCGAGGAGCTGCACGCCCGGCTGCGGCAGGCCGATCTCGAGATCGTCCGGTCCGAACGTCCTGAGGCCCGTCTCGACCTCACCGTCGCGCGCCCGGTGAACGTCTGAGCACCGCCCGCACCGGCCCCGTGCCCGCAGGTCCCATCCGCGCCGGCCCGTCGCCCCCGCTCGGGCGTCCGGCACCGCGCAGGATCAGTGCGCCTGCGCCTGCGCCTGCGCCTGCGCGGTGTCGGGGTCGGGGTCGGGTGGCGCGGCGCCGGCGGCGGTGAGCAGGTCGCGGACCAGGGTGGTGGGCAGGCCGATGACAGTGTCGAGATCGCCGTCGACGGCGGTGACGAAACCGGCCGCGCCGCCCTGGATCGCGTAGGCGCCGGCGGCGTCCATCGCCTCGCCGGTCGCGACGTAGGCGGCGAGTTCGGCGTCGGGAACCTCGCGCATGGTGACCGCGGTCGTGGCCACGCCGCCATGGGTCACCCCGGTGGTCGTGTCGAGGACGACTACGGCGGTGACGACGCGGTGGGTGCGGCCCCGCAGCGCGCGCAGCATCGCGAGCGCGTCGGCGGGCGTCGCCGGTTTGCCGAGGACCCGGCCGTCGAGTTCGACGAGCGTGTCGCTGCCGAGCACCAGACGACCCGGATGACGCCCGGCGACGGCACGCGCCTTGAGTTCGGCGAGCTCGGCGGTGATCCCGGCGGCGTCGCTGGCCCTCGGCTGCGACTCGTCGACACCGCTGACGTCCACGTCGAAGGCGACACCGAGGATCCCCAGCAGCGCATGGCGACGCGGCGAGGCGGACGCGAGCACGACGCGCATGGCTTCAGCCTAGTACGACAGCCGCAGCGTGTGATCAGCCGTTTGCGTGACCGTACCGATCACACCAGCCGCCGCCACGCTAGCCGAGGTAGCCGTCCGGGCGGATCAGTACATCGCTGGGTGCCGATGGCGCGTAGGCCGCGAACGCGTGGCCGTCCAGGTCGAGGACGTGGCGCCCGTCGCTGGGTGGTTGGTCCCCGGGGCGCAGCACGGTGTAGGCGTGTGGTTCGGCCGGGGCGGTCGCGCCGAAGACGAGGCGGGTGGCGTGCGGGCCACGGAAGAGATCGAACAGGCGGATGCGCGTGCCGTCGGCGGCCAGGACGGGCGCGTCGGGGGCGCGGTCTCCGGTGACGAGCGGGCCGGTGGCGTCCGGGTCGCGGTAGGTGATGTCGAGACCGAAGCTGTCCTCACCGCGCCGGTAGGCGTCCGGATCATCCTGCAGGTAGCGGCGCAGTAGTGCGGTGCTGGCCCCGAGGACACGCGCGGCCACGGCGCGGCGCTCGGTCTCATAGGTGTCGAGCGCGGTCTCGGCCGCGAGTTTCCACCCGAGGTTGTAGGCGTCCTGCACGCCGGTGTTCATGCCCTGGCCGCCGGTCGGCGGGTGGACATGGGCCGCGTCGCCGGCGAGAAAGACCCGTCCGACCCGGTAGTGCTCGGCGAGTCGCACGTTGGGCCGCCACACGGTCGACCAGCCCTGTCCGGTGAGGCGTACGCCGGCCGAGAAGCGGTCGAGAGTCGCCTGCATCGTCGCCAGGGAGGCGTCCTCACCGTCACCGAGTGGGGTGGTCAACTGGAAGTACCCGGTGCCGGGCAACGGGGTCATCACGACGCCGGTCAGAGGGTTCTCGGCGGCGGCGAACCAGTGGCCGCACCCGGGATCGAGCGTCGGCGCCGCGACGTCGCCGACCAGGATGCGGAAGGACTCGTCGGTGGCGCCGGGGAACGCGACGCCGATCGCCTTGCGCACGACGCTGGCGCCGCCGTCCGCGCCGATGAGGTAGTCGAACCGGGAGGTCTCGCCGGTCGAGAGCCGCGCGGTGACGCCGTCGGCGTCCTGCTCCAGGTCGACGAGTGCGCTGCCGAGTTCGACGCGGACGCCGTGTTCGCGCAGCCGCGCCCGCAGGATGTCCTCGAGCTGTGACTGGCCCAGCACCCAGGGGGTCGGGTAGGGCCGGTCGGGTGTGGGCGCGGCCGGCTCGACCATCCACCGCACGTCCACGAAGTTCCCGTCGAGGGTGACCCGGATCGGGGTCGGCCCGCAGCCGGCGTCCAACACGGCCGCCACGACGCCGAGATCGTCGAAGACCTCCAGCGTTCGTGGCTGGATCCCGTCGCCGCGGGAGCCGACGAAGAACCGATCCGCCTTGTCCGCGACGCGCACGTCGACGCCGCGCCTGGCCAGATCGATGGCGAGTGTCACTCCGGTGGGCCCGCCGCCGGCGATCAGTACCCTCATGATGAATCTCCATTCAGTGAATGTGAATTCACTGTGAGGGGGATTAGGGTGCACTGTCAAGGCAGGGAGGGGAGGACCGTGACACGCGCGGAACAGGCGGCCGAGACCCGAGCCGCGCTGATCGAGGTGGCCAAGCGCCTGTTCGTCACCCGCGGCTACCTGAACACGAAGATCACGGACATCACCGCGGAGGCCGGGCGATCCACCGGCTCCTTCTACACGCACTTCGCGGGCAAGGAGGACCTGCTCGTGGCGCTGCTGGCGGAGGTCGGCGAGGCCAGCGACGGCTACGCCAACGCCCCGGAGCACTCGTCGGACTTCACCGACCCCGACGCGATTCGCTACCACGTCGCCGCCTACTGGCGCGTCTACCAGGAGCACGCCGCGACGATGCTCGCGCTGAGCCAGGCCGCGCTGGTCGATGAGAGTTTCGCCCGGACGCTGCGCGAGTTTCGCCGCGCCCAGTTCGACGACATCCGCGACCACCTTGATCATGTCCCGAACCTGCCGGCCTCACCGGAGGTCAGCCTGACGATCCTCGCCGCGATGCTCGACAGCCTCGCGCAGCTGTGGCCCGAGGTGCCTGGGGACGAGGCCATCGAGATCATCACTCGGTTCGGGTACCGGGCCCTCAACGGCAGGGACTATCCAGCGGGCGCGTAGTGCGACAGCCCCCGCCGGTCGCACCGGCCCGGGTGGGCTACCGCATCGACGGTCCGCCGAAAAGGCCAGCCGCCGGCCGCCACCCGCGCGAGAAAAACAACAGTGCAGGGAGAAACAAACCCGCATACGGTTTGATTTCGCGCGGGGTGTTCCCGTCGACGTCAGGCCCTGTTTCCCGGCCGGTCGTGGTGTTTCTTCCGCCGGGTGTGGGTGAGGCTTCGGATGCCGATGCCGGACGCGTACGCGAACTCACCATCGGCGGATTCCTAAGCCGGCCGGGCGTGAACCTACACTGGCGGCAGCGGTGCACCACCCCACCCACCCGGCGAAATCACACCAACTCCCAGGAGGGTGACTATGCCCATTCCGCCACGTCAGGCGATCAGAGTCGGCGGTTATCTGCTGAAGCAGAAGCTGCTGCGACGGGAGAAGTTTCCCGTCACCCTCGAGCTGGAGCCGTTGTTCGCCTGTAACCTCGCCTGCGACGGATGTGGGAAGATCCAACATCCGGCGGAGGTGCTCAAGCAGCGTATGCCCGTCGAGCAGGCGCTGGCCGCCGCCGACGAGTGTGGCGCTCCCGTCGTCTGCCTGGCCGGCGGCGAGCCGCTCATGCATCCGCAGGTCGAGCAGATCGTCGAAGGCCTGGTGAAGCGCAAGAAGTTCGTCTACCTTTGCACGAACGCGCTGCTGCTGCCGAAGAAGATTGACAAGCTCACGCCTTCGCCGTATCTCTCGCTGGCCGTGCACATCGACGGCCTCGAGGAGCGCCACGACGAGGTCGTCGCGCGGAAGGGAGTGTTCAACCAGGTCGTCGACAACATCAAGGACGCCCAGCGGCGCGGCTTCCGGGTCACCACGAACACGACCTTCTTCAACACCGACACCCCGCAGAACGTCATTGAGGTGCTCGACTTCCTCAACAACGAGCTCGACGTCGACGGCATGATGATCTCGCCCGCCTACGCCTACGAGAAGGCGCCCGGCCAGACCAGCTTCCTCGGTGTCGAGGAGACCCGGGAGCTGTTCCGCAAGGCCTTCGCGGACGGCCGGCGCAAGAAGTGGAAGCTCAACCACTCGGCCCTCTACCTGGACTTCCTCGAGGGCAAGCTGGACTTCGACTGCACAGCGTGGGGCATCCCGTCCTACTCGCTGTACGGCTGGCAGCGGCCCTGCTACCTTATGGCCGACGGCTACGCCAAGACCTACAAGGAACTGGTCGAGACCACCGACTGGGACCGCTACGGCCGCGGGAAGGACCCGCGGTGCGAGAACTGCATGGCGCACTGCGGCCATGAGCCGACCGCGCTGGCCGCGACGATGAGCTCCCTGCGCGAGTCCATCCGCGCGGTCAGGTCCTCCTAGCCAGGGCCTGGCCCCTCCCGCCGCCGGGGACACCCCCGGCGGCAGCGTGCATCCGCGGCGCCGCGAACGTCTCCACGGCGGTCCCGACCCGGCCAACCGGATCGGGACCGCCAACCGGATCGGGACCGCCAACCGGCAGGCGGCTCAGACGCCGACGAGGTACTACCCGGGCTGTCCGGGCGCGGCGCGTTCGCGGGTGACCGTCGCGAGGGTGCAGGGACGGTCCGAGGGCCCCGCGGTCGACACCCGGTAGATCACCACCGAACGACCGCGGTGCACGGCCGTCGCCGTCGCCGTCGTGGCCTGGGACAGCTCCGCGGGTCGCAGGTAGTGCACCCGGATGCCGGTGGTGCGCTCCGGGCGGCCCGGCTCGGCCAGTGCGTCGGTGACCAGGTCGCTCAGGCACAGCAGCACGCCGCCGTGCACCGTGTTCGACAGGTTGCCGAACACGGTGCCGCCGGGCAGGACCAGCCGGCCGAGCTCGCCGTGGCGGGTCGGCCCGGCGTCGGCGAGGCCGAGGGCATCGAGCAGCGAGTGGTGCGCGTCCGGGGCCAGCCGCGCCGACGGTCCCGCGC
>NZ_JALKFU020000827.1 GCF_023242965.2 Frankia sp. AgKG'84/4 | reverse complement strand
GCGCCGGACCCACCACGCGGGAACCCGTGCCCGCCGGGGTGAACCTCGCCGGTGGGGCCCGCAGGCCCCCGCCGGCGGGTCCCCCCCGGCGCGCCGTGGGGCGCAAACCCGGTCGGCGAGGGCGTCCGAGCGGTAAGAAACGTCGGTAGACCCGGGGCTGGTCCCGGACGCGGCCACCGGCCGTGCCGGGCGCCCGGGGAAAGATCTCCGGACTAGCCCGAAAGTGAGCAGACTGTGACGAGCATCGGCGAGGCGGCACCCGAGCGGTCCGCCACGAACGACGCGGCCGCCGACGTGTTGCGGGCCCACATCCGGGACATCCCGGACTGGCCGCAGCCCGGCGTCGTGTTCAAGGACATCACCCCGCTGCTGTCCTCACCCGCCGCGTTCGGCGTGGTGATCGGCGCGCTCGCGGACGTCGCGCGGGAACGCGGCGCGACGACGATCGCCGGGATCGAGGCGCGCGGCTTTCTGCTCGCCGCCCCGGTCGCGGACCGGATCGGCGCGGGCCTGGTGCCGATCCGCAAGAAGGGCAAACTTCCCGGACCGACCCGCAGCGCGACCTACGACCTGGAGTACGGCACCGCCACCATCGAGATCCACGCCGACGCCGTACCCGCCGGTGAACGTGTGCTCCTGATCGACGATGTGCTCGCCACCGGTGGCACGGCAGCGGCCGCCCACGGCCTGCTCGTCGGCTGTGGAGCCGACGTGGTGGCTCTCGCGGTGCTGATGGAGCTGTCGTTCCTGCTCGGCCGGGACCGGACCGCGCCTCTCGACATCGTGCCGATTCTTACGATCTGACCCCCAGTCGGTCGGGGCCGCGGAAGGCTCCCGCGCGATCCGGCGTTAGGCTCGGTGTCTAGCCAACGCAGGAGCGGCCCGTGCCTGAGGCAGCCCCGGTCACCACCGGAGCGTCGTCGTCCGCCGTCCCGGCCCGCAAGCCGGGCCCGGCGGACGATCGCGTGCGCCCCGCGCCGGGCGGCCCGCCTCGAGGCTCGCTCC
>NZ_JALKFU020000826.1 GCF_023242965.2 Frankia sp. AgKG'84/4 | reverse complement strand
GGCGGAATCAAGTAGTCATGGCGACGCATGACTTTCCAACAATTCGGCGAAGACCTCGACTGGCTTCGCCCATGTAAGCGTTTGCCGTGGCCGCCCATTCAGCTGCGTCGCCACAATATCAAGTTCATCCTGGGTGTGCAAGGACAGGTCGGTGCCCTTCGGGAAGTATTGGCGGAGCAGACCGTTAGTGTTCTCGTTCGAGCCGCGTTGCCACGGTGAATGTGGATCGCAGAAATAGACCGGCATGCCTGTCCGGACGGTGAAGTCGGCGTGCCGGGCCATCTCCTTGCCCTGGTCCCACGTGACGGAGCCCCGCATGAACTCGGGCAGGGTCTCCATCTTCTTCGCCAGCAGGTAGGCGACCTTGTCTGCGTTGCGGTCGTAGGGGATACGTACAAGCATCACGAACCGGGTCGTGCGCTCGACCAGCGTCGCGATCTGTGACCTGTTCCCCTTGCCGATGATCAGGTCACCCTCCCAGAATCCGGGGACGGCACGGTCGTCGGCTTCCTTCGGCCGCTCGCTGATGTTGATCATGTCGATGATCCCGCCCCTGGTCAGGGTGCCGCGCGACCGGTTGACCCGCCTGGTCCGGCCCTTGCGTAGCGCGATCTTCAGCTCGGTCCGCAGTTCGCCGCGGGCCTGCAGGTACAGGCATTCGTAGATCGTCTCGTGCGACACACGCATGCTCTCATCGTCGGGAAAGTCCGTGCGCAGTCTCTCGCTGATCTGCTTCGGTGACCACTTCTCAACCAGGCCGGCGTTCACCGCGTCGTGCAGCTCCCTCGACGCGACGAGTTTCCGTTCCTTCGGGCGCGCGCACATCAGGTCACACCGTGCCTGCGCGTCCACCGCCCTATACGCCGCCGCACCGCCGTTACGCTCAATCTCCCGAGAGATCGCCGAATGATGCCGGCCGAGCACAGCCGCGATATATCGAGCTGAACGCCCCTGGCTCAGCTCTCGCGAGATTGCCTCGCGATCCTCCACCGTCAACCGCTCCCGC
>NZ_JALKFU020000825.1 GCF_023242965.2 Frankia sp. AgKG'84/4 | reverse complement strand
GTCCCGGCCAAGGCCGACGCAGGCGGCGGTGACCAGCGCGTCGAGATCCGCCCGCGGACCGTCACCGCGGGCCAGCACCGCCGCGAGGTCGGACACGCCGGCGTCGGCCGCCCGGCCGCCGCCGCGGACCAGGCCGTCGGTGAACAGCGCGAGGAGGTATCCCTGGCCGAGGCGGACGGTGTATTCCGTGGCGTCGGCCGGCCCGGTCAGGTCGCCGCGGGCGACACCGAGCGGGGAACCGACCGCCAGGTACAGCCGCGACACCAGACCGTCAGGGGCGATGACCAGCGGCGGCGGATGCCCGGCGCTGGCCAGCGTCAGGACGCCCGTGTCGATCTCGGCGATCCCGTAGATGCAGGTGGCGACCTGCTCACCCGGCAGGTCCGCGACGATGCCGTCGAGCAGCGCGAGCACTTCGCCGGGCGGCAGGTCGAGCCGGGCGCAGACCCGGACCGCGGCGCGCAGCTGCCCCATCGCGGCCGCCGCCGCCACCCCGCGTCCCCGCGCCTCGCCGATCACCAGGGCGTACCGGCCCGCGCCCAGATCGATCACGTCGGACCACTCGCCGCCCGCGTCGCCGTCGGCGCCCGCCGGCAGGTAGCGGGTCGCCACCTGCAGCCCACTCGGCACGGCGGCAGGCGCGCCGCGCAACGTCTCACGCAGCTCGGTGACATCACCGTGGACGGCTCGCAAGCGCTCGAGGCGGACACACGCGATCCCGGCGCGCGCCGCGAGCTCACCCAGGAACTCCAGGTCGGCGTCGGTGAACGGGGCTCGGTCCCCCGCGGCGGTGAGGCTGACGACGGCGGCGATCCCGCCGGCGCCCCTGACCGCGAGCACCGCGGTCGTGTGCGCGTCGATCTGGCGAAGCCAGCGGGCGAGGTCGGCGGGCGGTTCCCAACCGCCGTCCGCGTGCGTGAGGACGCGGCCCTGGCCGTCCGCCGCGACCGCGCGCAGCGGGCTGGTGGGCACGTCCAGCGCCGCGCTCCACGCCGCCGTCGCCGGTGC
>NZ_JALKFU020000824.1 GCF_023242965.2 Frankia sp. AgKG'84/4 | reverse complement strand
GTCCTGCGGGTCGGGGACGCGTACGGCCCGCGGGCGGGGCGGTGGACCCTGTGGCCGGTGCTGCTGTTGCGGGCCGGCCGGTTCGTGCTGGTGGGTGGCGGCCGCGGCGTGCTGAGCCCGGTCCATGTCGACGACGTGGTCGGCGCGGCGATGGCCGTCGCCGCCGCGGACCGCTCGGCCGTCGCCGGCGAGGTCCTGCATGTCACCGGGGGTGAACCGGTGCCGGCGGCCGAGTTCTTCGGGTATTACAGCCGGATGCTGGACGTTCCCCTTCCCCGGTCGGTGCCGGCCCGGGTGTTCGAGGCTGTGGACGCGTGGGAGCGGGTCCGCGCCCTGGCCCAGGGTCACCGTGGCGGCGCGGCATTGGCGCCGGGGACGGAAGCCGCGCAGGTCGCGGTGCCCACCGCGGCGGGGGCTGGGGCCCCCGTCGAGGCTCGGGCCGGTGGCGCCCGTGCCGGTGCGCAGGCGGCGCTGCCCGCCGGCGGAATGGGTGGTGTGCTGGTGCGGGGCATCGGCGCTCGGCTCGCCGCCGGCGTCGATCCGCGGGCGAGGGCCGACCTCGGCGCCCTCGGCGTGCGGGAACTGACCCGGCCGGCCGGCTTCTCCGGTGCGCGGATCCGGGACCGCGTCGGTTGGACACCGGCCGTCCCGCTGGCCGACGGGATGGCCCGGACGGAGGTGTGGCTGCGCGAGCGCGGGCTGCTCGGAGTCCGGGAGCCGTCACGCCGTGGCTGAGGTGCGTCACGGGTGAGGCCCGTCATGGCGCAGGTGCACCGTGGGTGAAGGGCCGACCCTCACGACCCCCCGACTGCTCGCCCTGCCACTGACGATCTGGAACGCAGGTTACGTCGCGGAGGAGCTCGGCGCGGCGCTGGCGTTCACGGCGGTCGCCGCGCCACCGGGTGGTCGCGGCGCGGCGAGGGTGGGCGCCGTCGGTGGCCTCGTCGGCACGGATCCGTACGCTGCCCTGCCCGATCCGCAGGATCCGGTCGGGTCGCTGCGCCGGGAG
>NZ_JALKFU020000823.1 GCF_023242965.2 Frankia sp. AgKG'84/4 | reverse complement strand
CCGAGGGATTGGCGAGGCATGGCCATCGTTCGCCGGATCCGCTTTCAGTAACACGCCAGAAAAGGAACGTCCGGTTAATATCGGATATTTTGGCCGGGCAGTGGCCAGGAAGAACGGGAGAAGCGACGCGCAGAACTGCGCTCAAAGAACCAACTAGCTACTAAGAGTGACTTTCCCGCTTGGCAGTACCGGCTCCACCGCAGGGAAAACCACGAACATCAGCAGTGCCACAAGTACCAGCAGTAGCAGGACTGCCAGCATCGGTCGCAGCCCGCGCGGCCCGGGTAGGTGACGGTAGAGCCAGGCGTACATCGCTCACTCCCCCTTGAGGGCCACGGGCGGGCCGGCGGACTTCTCCGTGGCGTCCACCAGCTCCCCATACACGATCAGTCGATGGCTTGCTGAGTATTTAGGATGACAGGTTGTCAAGGTGATGAGACTCTTCGTTGGCGTCACGCCGGGCCGCTTCGGCACCGGGTCGGCGACGTCAATGCGATTCGGAGTCACGACCTCGGAGCCGGTGACCCGATAGGTGTAGTAACGGTCCCGCACCTCGACAACAAGCGGATCGCCTATCTTTAGTTCATCAATACGATTAAAAGGCTTTCCATACGTTGTCCGATGGCCCGAGACGACGAAGTTTCCGATCTGGCCGGGCATCGCCGTGCCGGGCATGTGACCAGGCCCGCGGCGCAGGTCGTCGACGGCCACGCCCTCGACGACGACCGGCGCGTAATCTGAGCCGAACCGGGGCACCCGCAGGATTGCCACCCCGTCCCCGAGTTCCACCGGCGGGATGACTGGCCGGGCGCGACCACCGGCGGGCGCGCGCACCGGCGGCGGCCTGCGCCACGCCTCCACGAGCTGCTGATGCAGATGGTCCTGGGTCCGCTCGGCGAACAGGTCCGTCACCCAGAGCTGGTAGGTCAGAAACAGTGCCACCAGGATGCCGGCCGTGATCAGCAGCTCGCCCAGGCCGCGCGCGAGCCGCCCGCCCAACGACCGGCCCCGGCG
>NZ_JALKFU020000822.1 GCF_023242965.2 Frankia sp. AgKG'84/4 | reverse complement strand
GTGGCGGCCTCCGGGCTCGGCGCCGTCTGTCACGTCGATGCCGAGGCGGCGCTCGCGGCGGCCGGGCGGGTCGACCTCGACCTGCCGCTCGCCGGAGTGCCGTTCGGGGTCAAGGAGCTGGAGCAGGTCGCCGGCTGGCCGCGCGCCGACGGCTCGTCCCCGCTGCGCCACCGCCGGTCCACCTGTACGTCCACCCAGGTCACCCGCCTGGTGGCGGCCGGAGCCATCCCGGTCTTCCAGACCACCTCGAGCGAGCTCGCCCGCGGCGACGACACGGTCGGACGGCTGCACGGGGTCACCCGCAACCCGTGGCACCCGGACTACTCCGCCGGTGGCTCCTCCGGGGGCAGCGCGGCGGCGGTCGCCGGCGGCCTGGCGACGCTCGCGACCGCCACTGACGGCGGCGGGTCCAGCCGGCAGCCCGCTGCCTTCTGCGGCCTGCCGGGGCTGAAGAACACCTGGCGGATCGTGCCGGGCGGCCCGGAGCCGGTGATCGAGCCGCTCACCGTGGTGACGACGACCCTGGCCCGTTCGGTCCGGGACATGGCCCGCGTCCTCGACGTGACGGCCGGGTTCGACCCGCGTGATCCCTACAGTGCGCCCGGCCCGGTCGGGGGGCTGCGGTTCGCCGCGGGCCTCGGCGGCGTCGAGACCCGCGGGCTGCGCGTCGCGTGGATGCCCGAACTGGGCGGTGCCCAGCCCGATCCGGGGGTGCTCGCCACCGTCGCGGACACCTTCGAGGACCTGGTCGGCGCTGCGGGGCTTCGCCAGGTGTCCGCGCCGGCCGTGCGGGTGCCGCCGCTCGCGGGAGGCTTCGCCGGGATCGCCGCGCTGCGGATCCACCGCTGGCTGGCGCCGCACTGGCCGGCGGCGGCGGGCGAGCTCACCGAGGACATCCGCGGGGTGATGCTGGGGGTCCAGTCGATGGACCCCACCGTGCTCGCCGGCCTCGACGACTACCGGATCGCCGTGATCGAGGCTGTCGCCGGGATGTTCGAGGCGGTCGACCTGGTGG
>NZ_JALKFU020000821.1 GCF_023242965.2 Frankia sp. AgKG'84/4 | reverse complement strand
CGCCGCTGCTGCGGCCGGCCACCACGGGCAGCCCGGCCGCCGAGGCCTCCAGGTAGACGATGCCGAGGCCCTCCACCTCCAGCCCGCCGAGCCGGGACCGGCACGGCATCGCGAACACGTCGCCGGCGGCGTAGTGGGCGGGCAGCTCAGCCCACGGCACCGAGCCGGTGAACCTCACGTGGTCCGCCACGCCGACCTCACGTGCCAGCCGTTCGAGCTTCGCCCGGTGCGGACCGCCGCCGACGAGCAGCAGCGCCGCCTCCGGCACCCGCCGGCGCAGCATCGGTAGGGCCCGCACCAGCATGTCCTGCCCCTTGCGCGGCACCAGACGGCTCACGCACACGACCACCCGCCGTCCGCCCAGACCATGCCGGCGGCGGATCTCGGCCCGGCCATCACCCGGCCGGAACAGCTCGGCGTCCACACCGCTGGGCAGGGGCGCCAGCGTCGGATGGGCACCGAGCGCCGGGCCGATCCGGGCGCGGGTGTAGTCGGTGAGATAGGTGACGACGTCGACGGTGGCGCCGATGCGGCGCAGCGCCTGGCGGGCGGCGGGCAGCGCGGCCCAGCCGACCTCGTGGCCATGCGTGCTCGCCACCACCCGGCGCACCGCGCCGTCGCGGCGCAGCGGGGAGCCGAGCAGCGCCAGCGGCGCGGCCGCCCCGAACCACACCGTGTCGCAGCCCTCCGCCCGGGCGATCTCCCGGGTGCGGCGCAGGACGTCCGGGATCGGCAGCATCAGCGACGAACGGTGGCGGACCACCGGGAACCGCTGGCCGGCGTCGAAGCCGGCGGCCCCCGACCAGGCCGGGGCGTAGACGACGACCTCGCCGGCGGGCAGGCGGGCCGCGAAGTTGTGCACGTAGGCCTGGATGCCGCCCGGCCGCGGGGGGAAGTCGTTCGTGACCACCAAGACCCGCATGGCCTCATGTTCCCGCACCGTTCCCGCGCCCCGGCACCGGGCCGCCGCGCGCCCCGGCCGCGCCCCGTCTCTTATAAACAAATAACCGTGCCG
>NZ_JALKFU020000820.1 GCF_023242965.2 Frankia sp. AgKG'84/4 | reverse complement strand
CCCGGCGGCGTCAAACGGTCGTAGCGACGCCTCGATAGAATGATCGTAATGGCGTCGAGGGGCTGGATGGTGGATGGATCTTCGGGCGCGGTTGACGGTGGAGGACCGCGAGATTATCTCGCGGGAGTTGAGTCAGGGGCGTTCGGCTCGGCATATCGCCGCGGTGCTCGGTCGTCATCATTCGGGGATCTCCCGGGAGATCGAGCGTAACGGCAGCGCGGCGGCGTATCGGGCGGGTGGATGCGCAGGCGCGGTGTGACGTGATGTGCGCCCGCCCGAAGGAGCGGAAACTCGTCGCGTCGAGGGAGCTGCACGACGCGGTGAACGCCGGCCTGGTTGAGAGGTGGTCACCGAAGCAGATCAGCAGGAGACTGCGCACGGACTTTCCGACGACGAGAGCATGCGCGTGAGCCACGAAACGATCTACGAGTGCCTCTATCTCCAGGCCCGCGGTGAGCTGCGGACCGAGCTGAAGATCGCGCTACGCGAGGGCCGGACCAGGCGGGTCAACCTGTCGCGTAGCACGTCGACCAGGGGCGGCATCGTCGGCATGGTCAACATCAGCGAGCGGCCGAAGGAGGTCGAGGACCGCGCCGTCCCCGGATTCTGGGAGGGCGACCTCATCATCGGGAAGGGCAACAAGTCCCAGATCGCCACGCTGGTCGAACGCACGACCCGGTTCGTGATGTTGGTGCGGATACCGTACGACCGCAACGCAGAGAAGGTCGCCTACCTGCTGGGTAAGAAGATGGAGACCCTGCCCGAGTTCATGCGGAACTCCGTTACGTGGGACCAGGGTAAGGAGATGGCCCGGCACGCCGACTTCACCGTCCGCGCGGGTATTCCCGTGTATTTCTGCGACCCGCACTCACCATGGCAGCGCGGCTCGAACGAGAACACCAACGGCCTGCTGCGCCAGTACTTCCCGAAGGGCACCGACCTGTCCTTGCACACCTAGGAAGAACTTGATACGGTGGCCACGCAGCTGAATGGGCGGCCGCGGGAGACGCTCAAAT
>NZ_JALKFU020000819.1 GCF_023242965.2 Frankia sp. AgKG'84/4 | reverse complement strand
GGCCCGGCGCCTGCGGGCAGCTCCGTGCCCACCGGGCCGATCTTGAGTCGGCGGCCGCGGAACTCCGTCCACGCGCCGGGCGCCGGGGTGGCGGCCCGGGCGAGGCGGTCCACGGCCACGGCCGGCAGACTCCAGTCGATCAGCACGTCGTCCACGGACAGTTTCGGCGCGAACGACACGCCGTCGGCGGGCTGGGCCACCCCCTGGACGCTGCCGTCGGCCAGGCCGTCCATGACCGCGACGAGCAGCCTCGAGCCGGACTGCGCGAGGCGTTCCAGCAGGTCACCGGAGGTGTCCGTCGGCCGTACCCGCTCGGTGACGACCCCGTAGACGGGGCCGGAGTCCATCGCCGGTTCGATCTGGAACACGCTGGCACCGGTGAGGTCGTCACCGGCGAGCAGCGTGCGCTGCACCGGGGCGGCGCCGCGGAACGCCGGCAGCAGCGAGAAGTGCAGGTTGACCCAGCCGAGGCGGGGGATCGCCAGCGCCTCGGGCGGCAGCAGCGCGCCGTAGGCGACGACCGGGCAGCAGTCGGGCGCGAGCTCGGTGAGCGCCGCGAGGAACTCGGGGTCGCGGGGACGCGCCGGGCTGAGCACCGGGATGCCGGTCTCCTCGGCGAGCACGTGCACCGGCGGCGGGGTGAGCTTGCGGCCACGGCCGGCGGGCCGGTCGGGACGGGTCACGACCGCGACCACGTCGTGCTGCGGGCTTTCGAGCAGTGCCCGCAGGCTGGGCAGGGCAACCGCCGGCGTGCCGGCGAAGACAAGACGCATTCACGAACACCGATCCGCCGCGGCGCCTACCGGCGGCGCGGCCCGTCTACGGGACGATCCAGGGGTACCCGGCCGTGGCCCGGGAACGACCGCCCGCCCTCACCCTGGGTGAGGCTGCGGGTGGGTTGCGCGGGCCGGCCGCCGACCGACCGTATCGCGGCGGCGTCCCGTCGACGCGGACGACCGCGTCCCGCGCATCCTCGGTGCCCCCTCGCACGCTGCCCGCGCAGGGCGGATGCCTTCCCA
>NZ_JALKFU020000818.1 GCF_023242965.2 Frankia sp. AgKG'84/4 | reverse complement strand
GGCGTCGGCCGTCGGGGCCGAGAGCGGGCCGGCGGCTCCGGTGCGCCGGCGGCTGACGTCCGGCCCGGTCGCCGCGCTGAAGATCTCCAGTGGCTGCGACCGGCGCTGCGCGTTCTGCGCGATCCCGTCCTTCCGCGGCTCGCACGTGTCCCGGCCCGCGCCCGACGTGCTCGCCGAGGCCGAGTGGCTGGCCCGCGAGGGCGCCCGCGAGCTGGTGCTGGTCAGTGAGAACTCCACCTCGTACGGTAAGGATCTCGGTGACCTGCGGGCGCTGGAGAAGCTGCTGCCAAGGCTGGCGGCCGTGCCCGGCGTCGTCCGGGTGCGAACGGTCTACCTCCAGCCCGCCGAGCTGCGTCCCGCGCTGCTGGAGGTGCTGCTGAGCACCCCCGGCCTCGCGCCGTACCTGGACCTGTCGTTCCAGCACGCGAGCCCCGCGGTGCTGCGGCGGATGCGCCGGTTCGGCGGCGCCGAGGACTTCCTCGACCTGTTGCGCCGCGGTCGGCGCCTGCTGCCCGAGCTCGGCGCGCGGTCGAACTTCATCGTCGGCTTCCCCGGCGAGACGGAGGCGGACCTCGACATCCTGGCCGACTTCCTGGTCGAGGCGGACCTCGACGCGGTCGGGGTGTTCGGCTACTCGGACGAGGACGGCACCGAGGCCGTGGACCTCGCGGGCAAGCTCGACGACGACGAGATCGCCGGGCGCCTCGCGCACATCACCGACCTCGTCGAGCAGCTCACCGCCGCCCGGGCGCTGCAGCGTCTCGACAGCCGGGTCGAGGTGCTCGTCGAGGAGGTCACCGACGGGCTCGCGCACGGCTGCGCGGGGCATCAGCAGGCCGATGCCGACGGCGCCTGCGTGGTGCGCCTGCCGCGGCCCGTGGCGGCCGGCGGCGGACGTCCCAGCGTCGCAGTGGGTGATCTGGTCGAGGCGCGGGTCGTCGCCACCGAAGGCGTCGACCTGATCGCCGAGTTCACGAGCGTGCTCGACGCCGCCTCCCGGCTCGGCCCGACCGGCCCCGGCGC
>NZ_JALKFU020000106.1 GCF_023242965.2 Frankia sp. AgKG'84/4 | reverse complement strand
GAGCAGCAGGGCGGCGGCCTCCGGCCCGGTCAGCCCGTCGAGGTCGGTCCGCCAGCCGTCGAGCAGCCGCACCCCGCCGCCGCGCCCCGGCTCGGTCCACAGCGGCACGCCTGCGTCCTGCAACGCGGCGAGGTCCCGGCGCACCGTGCGCACGGAGACCTCCAGCTCGGTGGCGAGCCGGGCCGCCGTGGAGCGCCGCACGGCCTGCAGGTGCAGCAGCAACGCGGTCAGCCGGCTCGATCGCACGAGTGGATGCTAGGCGCGAAACGGTGACAGGGGATGTCACTGTTGATGCGTCACGATGGCGCGGTGACGACGTCCTGGCACGATTTCGAGACCGCCCAGCCCGCCTTCGCCGAGACCGTGACCACCCGGTTCGCGGCCTTCCGCCACCATGTCCTGGCCACGCTGCGCGCCGACGGTGCCCCGCGGACCAGCGGCATCGAGACCAACTTCAAACTCGGTGAGCTGTGGCTCGGCAGCATGCCCGGCGCCCGCAAGGCCGACGACCTGCGCCGCGATCCCCGGTTCGCGCTGTCCGCCAACCCCGGCCCCGGCACGGGCATGGGCGGCGGCGACGTCCGGATCGCCGGATTCGCCCGCTGGGTCGACGATCCGGCGACGATGGCCCGCTTCGCCGACGCCGTCTCCCCACCGGAACCGTTCGACCTGTTCCGCGTCGAGCTGACCGAGGTCGTCCGCACCACCGTCGACGAGGCCGCCGGGGAGATCATCCTGACCACCTGGCGCCCGGGCCACCCTGCCCTGCGCGTCCAACGCCGCAGCTGACGGCCCCGACGAGGGGCCGCCGCCTGCGGAACATCCGACTGGAGCTGATTGCGGCGGTGGCTGAGACGTGAAGTCTGGTCCGGACACGGCTGGGCAGCGCAGTCATTCAGAGGGCCGACTCAGCCGAAGACCAGGTGGGTGGTCTGGATGGTCAGGGCGGTCAGGATGGCGTGGGCCGCGAGGATCGCCAGGTAGCCGATCGGCGCCGCGCAACCGGTGGCGGCGTGGGCGATGGCGGTCCGCGGGGCTCCCGGCAGTAGCGCACGCCGATCGCGTCCGGCCCGCGTCGTCCAGAAAGGTGGCGACGTAGCTGTCGGTCTCGAACCGGTCCGGTTCGCCGTTGACGACGCTGCGCCTGCGGTATTCGGTCAGGGTGCCCTCGGCGTCGCGGCTGAACAGGCGCACCAGCAGGCCGCCGAAGACCTCGCGACCGAGCCAGCCGGTGAACCCGGCCAGCGCGATCTCGCTCAGGCTCTGGGTGCGGTGCGGTGACGCACCCTGGTCGTCGGACGGCGGCTCATCCGTCCGCTCCGCGCTCGGCTCGGCTTCGGTCATCCGCCCCAGAACGGCAGCGGCCCGCGGGCCCTGGGAATGTCAGCCACGGGTCGGTGCGGTGGGGCCGGCCGGCAGCGGGGATTCCTCCTGCCGGCGATGGGCGATCATGGGGAGCCCGTTCCTCGGGCGCAGGGTGACCATCGGAACCGGGGTGACGGGTGTGCTGGTCGCCGGGGTGAACGACCAGTGACGGGCGATGCTGGCCAGCGCAAGCACGCCTTCGGTGAGGGCGAAGGTGTTGCCGATGCACTGGCGGGGGCCGGCGCCGAACGGGAAGTAGGCGAAGCGGTGCCGGGCTCCCGTGCTGGCCGGCGGCGGCGTCCCGGCGGCACCGGCGGTGCGCGCCTTGGTCCAGCGGGTGGGGTCGAGGCGTTCCGGCCGCGGCCACCAGCGTTCGTCGCGGTGCACGACCCACTGGCTCATCACCACCGTGGAGCCCGCCGGCAGGCGATGGCCGGCGATGTCACGGTCCTCGACGAGGTGGCGGGCCATCGCCCAGACCGGCGGGTACAGCCGCATCGCCTCCATCAGGACGGCGTTGCAGTAGGTCAGCTTCGCCACGTCGTCGGCGGTGGCGCGCCGCTCGCCCAGTACCTCGTCGAGTTCGTCGCGCAGGGTGGCCAGCACCTGCGGCTGGTCGCCGAGCAAGTGGAACGTCCAGGCCAGCGCGTTGGCGGTGGTCTCGTGCCCGGCGAGCAGGAGGGTCAGCGCCTCGTCGCGGATCTGGGTGTCGCTCATCGGCGCGCCGGTGTCGGCGTCGCGGGCGGCGAGCAGCAGGGACAGCAGGTCATCCCCGGTGGCGCCGGTGGCGCGGCGGGCGGCGATCATTTCGTGGATCGCGCGGTCCATGGCGGCGGTCGCCTCGCGGCGTCGACGGGAGCCCCCCAGCGGGAGGCGCTCCAGGGTGGTGAACCCGGGCATCGTGGCCCGGCGGGCGGCGGGCATCACCTGGTCGAGCGCGGTGCGGATGATGTCGGCGAACTGGCTGTCGAGGTCGACGCCGAACAAGGTCCGGGTGACGATCGCCAGGGTCATCTCGGTCATCTCGGCGTGCACGTCGAGATGCTGGCCGTCGCGCCAGCCGGCGACGGTCTCCTCGGCGGTGGCCCCGAAGGTGTCGACGTAGCTGGCGATCCGCTGCTTGTGGAACAGCGGCTGCATCAGCCGGCGCTGCTGACGGTGGACGTCGCCGCTGCTGGTGAGCAGCCCCTCGCCGAGCAGCAGCGCGAGGGGCTGCACCACGGTCCGCCGCGCCCCGGGACCCCGGCGCACGGCTCCCTTCGCGTAGACGCGGTGCCCGCTGACCAGGACGTCGGCGATCGCGTCCAGGTCGGTGACGAGGTACGCCGACACCGGCCAGCTCGTCAGGCGCGCCACCGGCCCGTGGTCGCGGCCAAGCTCGGTGAGCCGGCCGAGCGGATCGGCCCGCAGCCGCCGGATCGCCTCGACCGGGCCGAGGTCCGGCCCGGGTGCCTGCCCGGCCGGTCTGGTCGGGGATGAGGCGACGGGGGCGGCCGCGAGCGGGGAGGTTCGGCTCATCACTGCGTCCTTTCAGGGGCCCCTCGCAGGCGAGACGTCTGCGGGCGGGTGGTCCCAAGAGCACCAGGCCGGGATGAGAGGGGGTGCCGCGACCGATGTGAGGGACATGTGCGCCGACGGCCGGCACCCGCGCAGGCCGGTGGCGCGCGGCAGGACGCCGAGCGGCCCACACCAGGCCCGACCAGCCTTCGGATCCTGTTCGGGCGGCCTTCCAGGCGTCGCGCCTGCTGCGCCAGCTCGCCCTGGACGACGGGCCGCTGATGCCCAGCGGCGGTCATCGCTGGACGGTCCACACGCGCCGCGCGTAGTTCTACACGCGACCGGTGACGTCCACACGCGCGCGTGTACGTACACGCGCAGCCACGTGTAGACGTCCCGCTTGTTGACCGGGTCGGTTGCTCTGCGGACGGGCGGGGACGTCCCGACCTGCGGCCGGCATGACGACAGTCACCGCGGCGGGGGCCGGCCGGCCGGAAGTTAGCGAACGTCAACTACCTTGAGAGAACTGTGAGTCTGTCGCCGCGCAATCCCAAAGTAGCCGTGAGTGTCGTTTTCGTGGCAGCCATGTTCATGTCGATCATGGATGTGACGATCGTCAACGTCACGTTGCCGACGCTGGGGCGGGAGTTCGACGTCTCGCCGGCGGCGCTCGGCACGATCTCCGTCGGCTACCTGGCGAGCCTCGCGGTGGTGATCCCCGCGTCCGGCTGGGTCGGGGACCGCTTCGGCGGCCGGCGCACGCTGCTCGTCGCGATCGCGCTGTTCACGATCGCGTCCATGCTGTGCGGGATCGCGACCAGTTTCGGCGAGCTGGTGGCGTTCCGGGTGCTGCAGGGCGTCGGCGGCGGGTTGCTCACCCCGACGGGCATGGCGATGCTGTTCCGCGCCTTCCCGCCGAACGAGCGGGTGCGGGCGTCGGGGATCCTCACGGTGCCCACCGCGTTCGCGCCGGCGCTCGGCCCGGTGCTCGGCGGCCTGCTGGTGACCGACCTGTCGTGGCGCTGGGTGTTCTTCGTGAACTTGCCGATCGGGGTGTTCGCGCTGGCGTTCGGGCTGACCTTCCTGCCCAGGGACGGTGAGTCCAGCGCCGACCGGTTCGACCTGCCCGGCTTCCTGCTGTCCGCGGCCGGGTTCGGCCTGGTCATCGTCGGGGTGAGCGAGGGTCCGGAGCGCGGCTGGGGCTCGCCGCTGATCCTCGCCGCGCTGGCCGTCGGGTCGGTGCTGCTCGCGGCGCTGGTCGCCCAGCAGCTGCGGGCCTCGGCGCCGTTGCTGCACCTGCGGCTGTTCGCTGACCGGTTGTTCCGGTCCACGAACGTGGTGATGTTCCTCGCGACGGCCGCGTTCCTCGGCACCCTCTACATCGTCGCGCTGTTCTTCCAGGACGGGCTCGGCCTGACGGCGTTGAACTCGGGCCTGTCGACGTTCCCGGAGGCCGTCGGGGTGATGATCGGCTCGCAGGTCGCCAGCCGGGTGCTCTATCCGGCGTTCGGTCCACGCCGGGTCATGATCGGTGGGCTGCTCGGCGTGGGCGCGATGGCCGCGGTGATGGCGCTGGTCGGCGCGGGAACGAACCTGTGGTGGATGCGGCTGGCGATGTTCGGCCTCGGCTACGCGATGTCGCACGTGTTCGTGCCGACGCAGGCCGCGGCGTTCGCGCGGATCAGCACCGCCGAGACCGGCCGGGCGTCGACCCTGTTCAACGCCCAACGCCAGCTCGGCGGGGCCGTCGGCATCGCGGTGCTCTCCACCGCGCTCGCCGCCGTCGGCACCACCCACGTCGTCGGCGCCGGCACCGCACCCAATCTCATGAGCTATCACGTGGCGCTGCTCGTCGCCGCCGGCCTCGCCCTCATCGGCGCCGTCGCCGCGCTGTCCATCCACGACGTGGACGCCGAACACACCCGCGTCCGCCGGGTCCGTACCCGGCCGACGCGGCGGGCGGTCGCCGCCTCAGAGCAGGCGGCGTAGCCAGCTCACCCGGGCCGCCCTGGCCGCGCGGGAGACCGCCGCTTCGGGCATGATCTGGTCGAAGCCGTGGTAGGCACCCGGCCAGACGTGCAGTTCCGCCGATCCGCCCGCCTGCCAGATCGCGTCCGCGTAGGCGATGTCCTCGTCCCGGAAGGTCTCCGCGGCACCGACGTCGATGAACGTCGGCGGCAGGCCGGAGAGGTCACTCGCCCGCGCCGGCGCCGCGTACGGGCTGACGTCGTCCGTGCCGCTCGCCGCGCCGAGCAGGGCGGCCCAGCCGGTGGCGTTCGACGTCCGGTCCCAGACCCCGAGGCCGGCCATCTGCCGGCCCGACACGGAGTCGTTGCGGTCGTCGATCATCGGGCCGAGCAGCAGCTGACCGGCCAGCGCGGGACCGCCACGGTCGCGGGCCATCAGCGCGAGCGCCGCGGCCAGTCCGCCGCCGGCGCTGGTCCCGGCGACGAGCAGGCGCCCGGAGGTGACGCCGAACTCGGCGAGCCGGCCGGCCGTCCAGAGCAGGCCGGCGTAGCAGTCGTCGACGGGCCCCGGGTGCGGGTGCTCCGGCGCGAGCCGATATTCCGGGCAGACCACGACGAGGCCCAGCTCCTGCGCCCAGTCGAGGGGCTCGCGCACGCCGGAGCGGGCGTCGCCGAACACCATGCCGCCGCCGTGCATGAAGTAGACGGCGGCGGCCGGTTCTGGCACGGCGCTGGGCCGGCACACGAGCAGCGACACGTCGGGCTCACCGGGCGCCGTCGCGGTCTCGACGGTGAAGGCCCCGTCGCGGACGATCTGCTCGTCGTTGGACCCCGCGGCCGCCATCCGCTGGCGGAACGTGGCGATCTGCTCGGCCGTTATCGTTCGCGGGACGTACTCGGCGATGGTCTCCAGCACGGCAGCCAGCTCCGCGTCGAACGGCACCGGCGGCCCGGCCGCCACGTCCCGCCACTCCCTGTCACGGTCCAGCTCGCCAGACGCGGTCATGCCACTCTCCCTTGTCGTGTGCGGCGACGATCAGGTCCCGGCGGGGCCGGGAGACCAACGGCTCAGGCGATCCGGTACTCGTCGGGATCGAGCTGGCGGGTCCAGGCCCAGTAGGCGTCCAACGCCCAGGGCGACAGCGTGAACACCTTGCCGGCGGGGTTCTTGTAGTGGCTGTGTGTGATGGACGAGTGGGACCAGACGAGCTGGGAGATCTCGTTCTGGTATCGCTCGCTGTATTCCTTGAGCGCCTCGGGCCGCACCTCGCAGGCGCTGGCGCCGGCCGTGAGGGTCTGGCGGATCGCGTCCATCGCGAAATGGGTCTGGAACTCGGCGTGGTAGAACAGGCTCGCGCCGGCGGCGAGGTTCGTGCCGGGCCCGTACAGGCAGAACAGGTTCGGGAAGTTCGGCGCGGTGATGCCGAGGTGCGCCATCGGCTCGTCGCCCCACTGCTCGCGCAGCGACACCCCGTCGCGGCCGGTGACCGTCATGGTGGCGAGGAAGTCATTGTGCCGGAAGCCGGTGGCGTAGCAGATGATGTCGACCGGGTGGAAGGTGCCGTCAACGGTCTCGATGCCGTCGGGCCGGATGCGGCGGATCCCGGTGCGCACGAGTTCGACGTCTGCCCGGCGCAGGGTCGACAGCCAGCTTCCGTCGTCCTGCAGCACCCGCTTGCCGAGCGCCGGATAGTCCGGCGTGATCTTGGGGAGCAGGTCGGTGCGGTCGCCGATCACCGAGGTCATCCAGCCCAGCAGTAGTTCGGCGCGCTGCGCGTGGCCCGCGTTGATCGAGCGGGACGTCACGTCGCTGTGGTCGGGGTCGATCCGGTAGGGCTCGACGCCGGCGGAGATGCCGGAGAACGACACGATGAACCGGAACCACCGGCCGTAGAACGGCAGGTGCCGCAGCGCCCACCGGTCCCCCGCCGGCACCGTCCGGTGGTAGAGCATGTTCGGGATGACCCACTGCGCGGTCCGCTGGAAGATCGTCAGCTGGTCGACCGTGTCGGCGATCGCCGGGCCGATCTGGAAGCCGCTGGCCCCCGCGCCGACCAGGGCGAACCGGGTGCCGGTGAGGTCCAGATCCGCGGGCCAGCGGGTGGAGTGGAACGAGCGCCCCGCGAAGGTGTCCATCCCGGGGATGTCGGGGAGCCTCGGGATGTTCAGCGAGCCGACCGCGGAGATGACGAACCGCGCCCGCAGGGTCTCCGCGGCACCGTCCTCGCCGCTGATCCGCACCTCCCAGCGGGCGTCCGCCTCGTCCCAGGTGAGCTGGTCGACGCTGGTGTCGAAGCGGAAGTGCGGCCACAGCTCGTACTTGTCGACGACGGCACGGAAGTACGCCGCGAGCTCAGGCTGCTGGCAGTAGTACTCGCTCCACAGATGCGACGGCTCGAACGAGTAGCAGTACTGGTGGCTGGCGATGTCGACGCGGGCGCCGGGGTAGCGGTTCTCCCACCACGTCCCGCCGGGGCCGGCGTTCTTCTCGATGATGGTGAACGGCAGGCCGGCCTGCCGCAGCCGGATGCCGGCGAGGATCCCGGCCATCCCGCCGCCGATGACCAGGACATCGGAGGTCGCCTTCACCTCGGCGGGGATCTCGTCCCCCCAGGTGATCTCTCCGTGGTCGCGGCCGTCGAACTGCAGGTCGTCGAGGAAGAGGCCGGCCAACGAGCCCTCGACGGGCCGGCGGCCCATGAACGCGAACATCTCGCCGAGCAGCTCGGGGGTCGGCTCGTGCGGCACGCAGCCCGCGTCGCGGTAGGCGAGGATCGCCGGCACCGCGCGGCGGCGGATCTCGGCCTGCTCCTCGGCCGGCATCCCGCTCTGGATGTCCGGGGCGTTGGCCATCCGCGGCCCGATCTCACCGCGGATCCAGGACGGATCCCCCGTCAGATGGACGAGCGAGCACATCAGCGCGGGGACGCTGACGTCCGCCAACGCCGCCGTGATCGCCTCGGCATCCTCGGAGAACGGTTCCCCGGCATACGGGTTGCGTGTCACTGTTGTCTCTCCTGCGCCTCCGTGGGCCGCTGGCCGGGCGCGGGTCTGCGCAGGGCCCAGCGGGCGGTGTCGTCGGCGTCGTCCGGAAGGGGGGCGACACCCTCGGCGAGGGCGTCGGCGAGGTCGCGGAACGCCTCCACGCGGGCGGCGGCCAGGCGTTCGCAGCAGCGCTCGACCAGCCCGACGTAGCCCAGCCCGGCGACCTCGGCGCGGGTCGCGCTGTACCGGACCTGCTCGAGCAGCGCCTGTGCGGCCGCCTGCTCGGCGGCGATGACGGCGCGCACGGTGTCCGGACTGGCGACGTGGCCGATGGCCAGTTTGAGCAGGGCATGGTCCTTGATCATGGTCGGCGGCGTCGGCTCGGAGCCGACCCAGGCCGCGAGGGCCGCGCGCCCGGACTCGGTGATCCGGTAGCGCTGGCGCCCCCGCGGCCCCTCGACGGCACCGACCGCCTCGACGAGGCCCAGCTCCTCGATCCGGCGAAGCTCGGTGTAGATCGCCGACTGCGCCGGGCTCGCGAAGTAATAACGCAGGCTGTGGTCAGCCCATCGCTTCAGGTCGTATCCCGACAGCGCCTCGCCGAACGAGAGCAGCCCGAGGACGGCGTATCCGGTCGCGGAGAGCACAGCAGAAACATATAACTGTTTGACATATCGTGGCCGTCACATTGTGACATACGACACATCAGATGGATGATCCGGTCAGACCTGCGGCACCCGGCCCGCGGTCTCGCCGCCGTCGACCTTCAGCTGGGCCCCGGTGACGTAGGACGACGCGTCGGAGGCGAGGAACAACACGGCCTCGGCGACCTCGTTCGGCTGGCCGACCCGGCCCACGGGCAGGCCGTCGAACCGGGCGGAGTTCTCCGGCGTCGGCAGCATGTCCGTCGCGATCGGGCCCGGATGCACCGAATTCACCCGGATGCCGTGCGACCCGAGCTCCAGGGCCGACACCTGGGTCAGCCCGGTGACGCCGAACTTCGACGCCGCGTACGCACCATGCGCCCAGTACGGCCGCAGGCCCGCGGTCGAGGAGATGTTGACGATCGAGCCGCCGCCGCTGGCCCGCATCGGCTCGATGGCGGCGCGGATCCCGAGAAACGTGCCGCGCAGGTTCACCGCGACGATCCTGTCGAAGCCGTCGTCCGTCTCCGTCTCGATGGTCGCCAGATGATGGACCGCGGCGTTGTTCACCAGGACGTCGAGGCGGCCGAACTCCGCGAGCGTGTACTCCATGACGTCCGCCCAGGACTGCGCCCGCGACACGTCGTGGTGCCGCGCCCGGACGTCATCGCCTAACTCCTCGGCCACCTCGGCCACCAGGTCGTCACGCACGTCCGCGAGCACGACCCGGGCGCCCTCCGCGGCGAAAAGCCGCGCCTCCTGGGCGCCCATCCCGCGCGCCGCACCCGTGATGATCGCGACCTTGCCGGCCAGTCGGCCACCCGTACCGCCCACAGAACCTCCCACCTCCGCAGCTACCGCCCCGAACGAGGTCGGTAGGCCGATTTAACGACTATGCGGCCCACGAGACAACGTCAACGTCGTTGATTATCATGGTGGCATCGACGACAACGTGCAGGACTCAGGCCCGGACGACACCGGCACCGACACCGGCACCGGCACCGGCACCGGCACCGACACCGGCGCTGGACCCGTCCCGGGCGGCACCGAAGCGGACCGCGCTGGGCGCAGGACCCCGGGACCCGAGACGGCGCAACCGGAGACACCGGAACGGGAACCGGCGCAACCACAGTCGCCGGAACGGGAACCGGCAGAACGGGAGACGGCGAGGCCCGAGACGGCGGGCGGGCAGCGCAAGCGCCGCTCGCGGCGCCTGCCGCGCGGCACGCTGTCCCGCGAGGTGCTGATGGCCGCCGCGATGCAGGTCGTCGACACGCAGGGCGCGGGGGCCTTCAGCATGCGGGCACTCGGGGCGTTCCTCGAGTGCGACCCGACCGCGATGTACCGCCACTTCGTCACGAAGAACGCCCTGCTCGACGCGCTCGTCGACAGCGTCGTGCGGGACGGTGCGGCGACCCTGCCGGCGACCGACGACCCGCGCGCCGACATCCGGGCGAACTTCCGCCAGCTACGCCGCTCGCTGCTGGACCACCCCACGCTGGCGCCGCTCGTCCTGCGACGCCCGCCGGGCGTCGGCGCCTACTGGGAGCGCTCCGACCACGCCGTCGCGCAGCTGCACCGGGCCGGCATGGACCCCGTCGACGCGGCGAACGTCTACCAGACGCTGCTGTTCTACACCCTCGGTCACACCTTGTCCGAGGCCCGCCAGCTCGCCCGCGCGGTCGAGCGCGACGGCGCGGGCGCCGACGGCGGCCCGGTCGCGGCGGTGCGCCCGCCAGCCGACCGGCATCCGGACCTCTCCGACGTCGCGCCGCACCTGCGCGACGACAACGAGGCCCAGTTCCTCGCCGGCCTCGACCTGATCCTGCGCGACCTCCCCCGCTAAGCGCCCTGCCAGGGGAACCAGTCGGACACCATGCCACGCAGAGCGACCAGCCAGCGGACGAGCCGGACCCTCCACACGGACAGACCGAACACCACGCCGGGCATGACCAGCGGCGCCGCCGGGCGGCTCCTCCGCGCAGAGGTATCGGGCACCGCGCCCGTCATCGTGGTCGTCCGTCTTCGTTGTTTCGCGACTGGGGGGGGACGCGGCCGACTCGGCTGGCCGCGTGGCTCGCCACGGGTAACCCGACACAGGTACGCGCCGGCGTCGAGTTGCTACGGTACGAACAGGCCCGCGACCAGTCCGGCCAGCACCGCGTCCGCGATCGCGATCGCGCACCGGAGTAGGCAGTGGTCCCGGAGTAGGCAGTGGTCCCGGAGTAGGCAGTGGTCACCGCGCCCGCCTGGGCCTGGCGCCGCTGCGGGCCCGTGATCTTCCACGCACACCAGAGCGGAGGGCCGCATGAGGTTGCTCGACGGGCGGTCCATGGCCGCCGAGATCGGCCGTTACGTGATCGACGAGGCCGAGCGGCTGATGGTCGCCGGCCACACACCGACCCTGGCCGTGGTCCTGCCGGGGGCGGACCCGGCCGCCCGCTCCTACACGCACATCATCGAGCGGACCGCCGGCAAGGTCGGCGTTCGCTGCGAGCCGCACCAGCCGGCGGGCGGCCCGGCCGCGCTGCTCGACCTGGTCGACGCGCTCGCGGCGGACCCCCTGGTCGACGGGATCATCGTGCAGACCCCGCTGCCGACGGGCCTGAACTCCCGCGAGGTCGGTGAGCACATTCCCGTCGAGAAGGACGTCGACGGGATGAACCCGGCGAGCCTCGGCCGGCTCGCCCTCGGGCTGCCCGGCTTCGCACCGGCCACCGCCGCGGCCGTGGTGGAGATCCTCACCCGCGCCGCCATCCCGATGGCCGGTGCCCGCGCGTGCGTCATCGGTCGCGGGCCGGTGGTCGGCAAGCCGGTGTCCCTGCTGCTGCTCGCCGAGGACGCAACCGTCACCGTCTGCCACTCCCGCACCGCCGACCTGGTCACCGTCGCCCACGAGGCCGACATCATCGTCGCCGCGACGGGCCGGCCGGGGCTCGTCGGCGCCGGTTTCGTCCGTCCCGGCGCCACGGTCATCGACGTCGGCACCGCGGTCACCGCGGCGGGCCAGGTCGGCGACGTCGACGTCGCGGCCATCGCCCCGGTCGCGGGCGCGCTGACGCCCGTGCCGGGCGGCGTCGGACCGGTCACCACGATGCTGCTGCTGCGCAACACCATCCGGGCGGCGCAGCGCCGCTGAGCCGGAGCCTCGCTGCGCCGGGGATCGCCGAGGGGCCCGCCGCACCGCGGCTGGGCCCGGCGCGGCGGGCTCCCGGGCGTCACGCCGACGTGAACAGCGGCTCGGCGAACGCGACGCGGTTGCGGCCGTCGGCCTTGGCGCTGTAGAGCGCGTTGTCGGCCCGAGCGAGCAGCGTGGCGAGATCGCTCGGCGGCCCGTGGTGGGTGTGGGTGGCGACGCCGACGGAGACGGTGACCGACAGCGGCGGGTGTCCGTCGAGCCGGCAGCGGGTGCGGGCGACCTGGCGGCGGATCTGCTCCGCGACGTCGAGTGCGTGTTCCCCGCCCACCTCGCTGAGCAGGACGACGAACTCCTCCCCGCCGAAGCGGCCGACGAGGTCCCGCGGCCGGGTCATGCCACGCAGCGTGTCGGCCACGGCGAGCAGGATGATGTCGCCGACGAGGTGCCCGAACCGGTCGTTGACCCGTTTGAAGTGGTCGATGTCGACGAGCAGCACCGACATCGGCCGCCGGGACCGGCCGACCCGGCCCAGCTCACGCTCGGCGACCTGGCGCCAGTAGGCGGGATTGGCGAGCCGGGTCTTCGCGTCGGACCGGGCGGCGTGCAGCAGGTCGGTGTGCACCAGGCTGCGCTGCAACGCCAGCATCGGCGGCGGCACCGCGAGCAGGAGCAGCGGGCTCGCCGCCCACAGCACCGCGACGATGACGGACGAGCAGAGCTCGGCGATCCGCGCCGGCAGGGCCTCGTGCCGGTCCCGGTGGGCCCGCACGCACCGCCCCGCCCGCGTCGCATCGACGCCATGGCCAGCGAGATGGCCGGCGCCCTGGCCGGCAAGGTGGCCAGCGAGATGGCCGACGCCGTGGCCGGCGGCCCGGCCGAGGTCGGGACCGGCGGCCCGGCCGAGGTC
>NZ_JALKFU020000817.1 GCF_023242965.2 Frankia sp. AgKG'84/4 | reverse complement strand
GGCCGGCGCCGGGTGCCGGGTCAGCGTCGCGGCCGCCGCCGGCAGGGTGACGGTCATCGTCGTACCAGGGCCCGTCGTACCAGGGCCCGTCCTACCAGGGCCCGTCCTACCAGGGCCCGTCCTACCAGGGCCCGTCGCGCCAGGGCCCGTCGCGCCAGGGCCCGTCGCGCCGGGGCCGGGCGGGGAGGCGGCGGTGATCGTCCCGCCCATGAGCGTGCACAGCGTGCGGCAGATGGCCAGGCCCAGGCCGGTGCCGCCGTAGCGCCGCGAGGTGGAGGTGTCGACCTGCGTGAACGAATCGAAGATCGTCTCCAGGTGTTCGGGGGGAATGCCGACGCCGGTGTCACGCACCGTGAAACGCCATGCGCGCCTCCCGTCAGCACCGGCCGGCGACGCCCCGACCGTGACGGTCACCTCGCCGCGTTCGGTGAACTTCACCGCGTTGCTCAGCAGGTTGACCAGGATCTGCCGAACCCGCGTCGGATCGCCGACCATGCCCGGTGGGCAGCCGGGTTCGAGGACGCAGGCCAGCTCGAGGCCCTTCGCGCCGGCGTCCGCCGCGACGAGGTCGAGGGCGGCCTGGACGCACGCCGCGACGTGGAACGGCATCGGTTCCAGCCTGAGGTGGCCCGCCTCGATCTTGGAGAAGTCGAGGATGTCGTTGATCAGCAGGAGCAGCGAGTGGGCGCTGTCGTGGACGACCTCGGTGAGATGGCGCTGGTCGGCGTCTAGGCGGCTGTCGAGAAGCAGGCCGGACATGCCGATGACGGCGTTCATCGGGGTCCGGATCTCGTGGCTCATGGTGGCCAGGAACGCGCTCTTCGCCGCGTTGGCGCTCTGCGCGGTGGACGCGGCGTCGCGCAGGGCGTCGGCGGCGCGGACCCGGTCGGCGACCTGCCCGAGCTGCGCCGCCACGTCGGAGAGCAGGGCGAGCAGGGCGGCGTCCGGGTCGGACCTCGTCGGGGAGGCTCATCAGCTTGCGCTGCACGCTGTCGTAGAGCATCCGGCCGAGCTCGGTGGCGGTGAC
>NZ_JALKFU020000816.1 GCF_023242965.2 Frankia sp. AgKG'84/4 | reverse complement strand
CCCTCACCACCCTCAGCACCGCCCTCGCCACCCTCCACACCCACGGCCACACCCCCACCCACACCACCCTCACCACCGCCGCCACCGGCACCGCCGCGAGCCACCTCACCCGAGCCCTCCCCACCTACCCCTTCCAACGCCAGCGCTACTGGCTCAGTGAGCCGCCGGCAGCCGTGGTCGACCGGGCCGCCGATCCGTTGGACACGGTGGGCGCCGAGTTCTGGGACACCGTCCGGGAGGCCGACGCGCCGACGCTGGCCGCCACGCTGGGTCTTTCGGACCCGACCGATCAGATGGCCCTCGCCAGCGTGCTGCCGGCACTGACGTCCTGGTGGGAGAACCGGGTCACCGCGTCGACCGCGGACTCCTGGCGGCATCGGATCGCCTGGCGCCCGGTCGCGGACGCCCCTTCGACGCGGCCCGGCGACTGGCTCGTGGTCCTGCCCGCCGAGCACCGCGACGACCCACGGACCAGCACCATCCGGGACGCGCTCGCGGGTGCCGGCGCCGAGGTCCGGCTGCTGAGCGTCGATGCCTCCACGCAGGACCGGACGAGCCTGGCCGGGGAACTGCGCCGCCTGCTCGACGACCCCGCGGCGCCGACGACCGAGGGTGGCACGAAGCCGGTGACGGGCGTGCTGTCCCTGCTCGCCCTCGACGAGCGGCCGCATCCGGACGCCTCGGCGACTCCGGTCGGCACCGTCGCGACCATCGCGTTGCTCCAGGCCCTGGAGGAAATCGATCTTGACGTGCCGTTGTGGGTCTGCACCACGGGGGCCGTGTCCACCGCCGCCGCCGACGTCGTGACGCGGCCGGGCGACGCGCTGCTGTGGGGTCTCGCCGCGGTCGCCGCAGTGGAGCATCCGACTAGGTGGGGCGGGATCGTCGACCTGCCGGAGCAGCTTGACCCGCGCGCGGCCGAGCTGACAGCGACAGCCCTGCGAGGTGCGACCGGCGAGACGGAGCTGGCCGTGCGCCCGGCGGGGCTGCTGGCCCGCCGGCTCGTCCCCGCACCGCGCAGCCCCCGGC
>NZ_JALKFU020000815.1 GCF_023242965.2 Frankia sp. AgKG'84/4 | reverse complement strand
GGTCGAGGGCCATCGCCCTGCTGCGGGCCGCCGCCGGCGCCGGCGACGTGCTGGCCGATCTGCACGCCGCCGGGCACAGCCACCGGGCGATGACCCCGGACGCCGTGGTGCTGCCCGCCGCCGGCTGGAGCCGGCCCACCGCGGCGCTCACGCCGGCCCTGCGCGACCTGGGGCTCGCCGCCGTGACCCGCCAGGCGGGTGAGGGACCGGCCGAGTACCGGGCTCCCGAGCAGGAGAAGCTCGGGCTGCACTGCCCCCGGATCGGCTCGCGCACAGACGTGTTCCGGCTGGCCGCGATGGCCTACCACGGGCTGGCCGGGGTCGCGCCGACACGCGGCTGGCCGGCGCCCCTGCGCGGCTGCCACCTGCCGTTCGCCGTGCCGCAGACCCTCGACGAGGTGCTGCTGCGCGCCCTCGATCTCGACCCGGCACGCCGGCCGGCACGCATCCGGGTGCTCTCGGACGCCTTCCGCCTGGGCGCCTACCAGCTGGCCCGCGCCGGCCGCTGAACGCCGCCGACCGGTAACTCGCTCTTGGGGCGCGGCATCCGGATCGACCGTGCGCAAGTGCCGCCCACGCTGCCGGCTGGCCCCGCGTGGCCAGGCGCGCCGTCGGCGGATTTGTGCCCACCGGTTGCGGCTGATTGCCACCGGCGGCAATCGCGCCGGTGGGAGCATGGATCCCGGGAGGCAGGAAAGAGACGCCGGGAACGACCGGGAACGACCGGGAACACAACTGGCCAGCATTTCGGTGCACAACGGGTCAGCTTTGGGCAAGTCGGGTGGACGACCCCGCTGGCGGTCTGATTGCATGTTCCCCCGACCGAGGTAGCCGAAAAGCGGGACTGCCCCGCATGAGAGAGAGCTCCACTAACGGGATGACAACGCGAGCCCGCGACCTGCTCCACCGCTCACGCACGCTGCTCGACACCTCCCGCGCAGCCGCCGCGCATCTGCTGGCCTCGCCCACCGCCCCATCCCGTACGCCCGCCTCCCGCTCCCCCGCGGCCCTGCGCGTTCCCACCGCGCCCGGCCG
>NZ_JALKFU020000814.1 GCF_023242965.2 Frankia sp. AgKG'84/4 | reverse complement strand
GCCGCGGTCCGCACCCGGGTGCCCAGCGTGGCGCCGGCCGCGCCCGGGGCGCCGACCGTGGCGTCCACCGTTGTCACGATCCGAACCTCCGCGCCGCCTCGTCCGTCCGGAGCCGAGGATCGATGAACAGGTAGAGCAGATCCACCGCGGTGGAGATCGCGACGAACACCAGTGCCGAGAGCAGCACCACGCTCATCACCACGGGCATGTCGCGGCTGCTGACGGCCTGCAGGGTCAGCGCGCCGATACCGGGGCGGGCGAAGACCTTCTCGACGAGCACCGCGCCGCCGAGCAGCGTCCCGGCCAGCCAGCCGGACAGGGTGACCAGCGGAATGGCCGCGTGGCGTAGGGCGTGCCGCACGCGCACCGCGGTGCGGCTGAGTCCCCGGGCCCGCGCCGTGACGACGAAGGGCTGTTCCAGCGCGGCCTCCAGGCCCTCTCGCAGCACCTGGCCGAGGATTCCCGCCACCGGCAGACCGAGGGTGATCGCGGGCAGCACCAGGGCGGCGAAACCGCTGGCCCCGGCCACCGGGAAGACCTGGATCCTGAACGACAGCACGGTGAGCAGCAGGATGCCCAGCCAGAACGGCGGGGTGGAGACCGAGAGGAGTTCCCAGAAGCTCGCCACCGCCCGCAACGCCGGGTGCCGCCCGGCGGTCGCGACCGCGGACAGCACGGAGAGCACGACCGCCACCACGATCGCCGCGAGCGCAAGCTGCACCGTCGGCATGATCTGGTCGCTGATCAGCGCCGACACCGGCTGTTGCAGCTGGTAGGAGTAGCCGAGATCGCCGTGCAGCAGGCGACCGAGATAGTGCAGGTACTGCAGCACCACCGGCTCGTCGAGCCCGAGATCATCGCGGATCTGGGCCCGCACCTCGGGCGAGGCCATCGTCGACGGTCCGAGGATGATCGCCACCGGGTCGCCGGGCAGCAGCTGCAACGCGCCGAACGCGGTGGTCGCCGCGCCCAGCATGACCGCGAGCGCCGCAGCCAGTCGGCGGGCCAGCGCGCCTGCCAGCCTTCGGCCGGAGCCGGCC
>NZ_JALKFU020000813.1 GCF_023242965.2 Frankia sp. AgKG'84/4 | reverse complement strand
GTGTGGGGGCGGGTCGTCGACCCGCTGGTCGCCGCCGGCGTGCTCGGGCGGCGCCGGGACCGGGTCGTCCTCGTGCCGGTCACCCACCATCCGGTGCTGCGTCCCGAGATCCGCGACGAGGTGGTGCGCCGCCTGCGGGCGGCCGCGACCGGCGACGGCCCGCTCGATCCCCGCACGGCGACGGTGCTCGCGCTGTCCGGCCCGTCCCGGCTGCTCGAGGTCGTCGCGCCGGCACGCGCCGACCGCCGACACGCCAAGGAGCGGATCAAGGAGGCGACCGAGCAGGCACCGGTCGCCGCGATCGTGAAGAAGGTGATCCAGGAGGCCCAGGCGGCGGCCGCCGCCGTAGCCGCGGCGGCGAGCACGACCGCGGCGACCTCCGGCTGACCCGTGGGGACGGCGCCTTGCCGTCGCTTCGACGGGGGTGCATCGGTCGCCGACCCCTGTCGAAGCGACAGGTAGCCGCGCAGCCCCGGTGGCGACGCGTGCCCCGACCCGCAGGTGAGGCGTGCCTCAACCCGCCGTCGCACTCCCGGCCCCGGCCGCTCTGGAGACCACTCCGAGGTCACAGGAAGCGGGATCACACCCGCACAACCACCCGCCCCGCGCACCCTAGAGTGGCGAGCCGACCACTTTGAGTAGGACCCGGCGCGGGAGCGACCTCCAGATGACCGAAGACCGCCGCGTCGGCGAGCGCCCCCGGCGCCCAGGCCCCGCGCACCTCGATCGGACCCGGCGTGGCCGTCGGCGACGCGGTGGTGGCCGCGCGTCGGCGGGCGCCCTTCTCACCAGCGCACCGCTCGCCCGGGTGGCCACCGCGCTCGTCCTCGGCTGCCAGGTCACCGCGGTGCTGCTCGTCGGCACCTACGCGCGGCGCGGGCCCCGACTGTGGGGCGTCCCGTTCTTCTACTGGTACTCATTGATGTGGCTGGTCATCGGGGCCGCCGGGATGGCGGGCTGCGTCTGGCTGCTGGGCCGGTCCGGGACGGCGAAGCCGCGGGTCGGGGTGGCGCACGCGACCACCGGCACCCAGGCCGACGGC